>NZ_JBSHAP010000313.1:0-1024 GCF_053611565.1 Kitasatospora sp. NPDC054795 | reverse complement strand
CGGGGGAGATCGCGGCGGTGCTGCAGGCGCACGAGGCGGTGGCGCAGGCGGCGGTGGTGGCGCGGGAGGACCGTCCGGGGGACAAGCGCCTGGTGAGCTATGTGGTTCCCGTCGCCGGCCAGGTGGTCGATCCGGAGGAGCTGAGGGCTTTCGCGACGGGGCGTCTGCCGCGGCACATGGTTCCGGCGGCGCTGGTGGTGCTGGAGGCGCTGCCGATCACGCCGAACGGCAAGCTGGACCAGCGCGCCCTGCCCGCACCCGCAGCCGTCACCGCTGACCAGGGCGGACGAGCCCCGCGCTCCGTGCAGGAGGAGATTCTGTGCGCGATCTTCGCGGAGGTGCTCGGTGTTCCGTCGGTGAGCATCGATGACGACTTCTTCGCCCTTGGCGGCCACTCGCTCCTGGCGGCCCGGTTGATCAGCCGGATCCGCAGTACCTTCGATGCCGAGCTCGGGATCCGTGACCTGTTCGACGCCTCCACGGTGGTGGGCGTCGCGGAGAAGCTGAAGGACGGCCGTCCGGCGCGTCCGGCGCTGGTGGCGGGCCCGCGTCCGGAGGTGCTGCCGCTGTCGTTCGCGCAGCAACGGCTGTGGTTCCTCGACCAGCTCGAAGGCGCGTCCGCCACCTACAACAGTCCGTTCGCGTTCCGCCTGCACGGGGCGGTGGATGTCGAGGCTCTGCGTGCGGCGATCGGCGACGTCGTCGGCCGGCACGAGGCCCTGCGCACGGTCTACCCGACGGCCGGTGGTCAGCCCCGGCAGTTGATTCTGCCGGTCGAGGACGCCCGGGTTCTGTTCACGGTCGAGCCGTGCACGGCGGACGAGGTGGCGGAGCGGATCTCCGCCGAGGCGTTCGCCACCTTCGATCTCTCCGCCGAACTTCCGCTGCGGGTGGTGCTGTTCACCCTCGGCGGGGACGAATCGGTCCTGGTGCTGACCTTGCACCACATCGCGAGTGACGGTTGGTCCTCCGGTCCGCTCTGGTCGGGTATCGCCTCGGCCTACCGGGCCCGGCTGGCCGGTTC
>NZ_JBSHAP010000312.1:0-1086 GCF_053611565.1 Kitasatospora sp. NPDC054795 | reverse complement strand
CCGCGGCACAAGTTACTCGTTTGTGACTCTGCCTTTTTGTGTTTTGCGAACGTGAAGAAGACCGGCAAAACGGGACTTCCGCCCAGACGCGGACGGTCCTGGCATGCCGGACAATGGAGAAGGTACGCAGGCCAGCAGGCCGGCGTCGAAACCGCGTGGCGGGAGCAGAGTCGCATGCTCCGTCCGCGGTGGAGCTGAAGCAGCAGAAGGAGTCACCACGATGTCGAACGAGCCCCAGGACCGTCCCGAGCGCCGATCGGACGACGGCCGAGGCTACGAGCCCCGGTCCCGCGGGGGCTGGTCCAACGACCGTGGCGGCGCCCGTCGCGATGACCGTCGGGACGACCGTTCGTCCGGTGGTTTCCGTCGTGACGACCGTGACGACCGTCCGCGTCGTGATGACCGCCCGTCCGGTGGTGGCTACGGCCGTGACCGTGACGACCGTGGTGGCTTCCGTCGTGACGACCGTCCCTCCGGTGGCGGTTTCAACCGTGACCGCGGCGACCGCCCCTCCGGTGGCGGCTTCAACCGTGACCGCGGCGACCGCCCGTCCGGTGGCGGCTTCCGTCGTGACGACCGCCCGTCCGGTGGTGGCTACGGCCGTGACCGTGACGACCGTGGTGGCGACCGCGGCGGGTTCCGTCGTGACGACCGCCCCTCCGGTGGCGGTTTCAACCGTGACCGCGGCGACCGCCCCTCCGGTGGCGGCTTCCGCCGTGACGACCGCCCCTCCGGTGGTGGCTACGGCCGTGACCGTGACGACCGTGGTGGCGACCGCGGCGGGTTCCGTCGTGATGACCGTCCCTCCGGTGGCGGTTTCAACCGTGACCGCGGCGACCGCCCCTCCGGTGGCGGCTTCCGCCGTGACGACCGCCCCTCCGGCGGTTTCAACCGTGACGACCGCCCGAGTGGTTTCCGTCGTGACGACCGTGACGACCGTCCGCGTCGTGATGACCGCCCGTCCGGTGGTGGCTACGGCCGTGACCGCGATGACCGTGGTGGCGACCGCGGCGGGTTCCGTCGTGACGACCGCCCCTCCGGTGGCGGTTTCAACCGTGACCGCGGCGACCGCCCCTCCGGTGGCGG
>NZ_JBSHAP010000311.1:0-1087 GCF_053611565.1 Kitasatospora sp. NPDC054795 | reverse complement strand
GGCCTGGTGAATGGTGCCTTCCACTCCTGCGCGGGCCGCGTAGCGGCCCTTCCAGTCCTCGGTGGCCTGCTCGGCCCGGACGCGTTCGAGGAGGACGTCTTGGTCCTGGGGGCGGACGGTGAGCTGCCGGCCGTACTGGGTCGAGCGGGTGCACTGGTCGCGGACCGGACACGGCGCGCACGTCTGGGTGGCGAAGCGGATCCGGACCGCCAGACGGCCGTTGTTGTCGTAACCCTCGGTCCAGTACCTGCTGTTGGCGCCGCTCGGGCAGGTCGCCTGCCGCGCGTCCCAGTCGATACTGAAGGACGTTTTGCCGTAGCCGGCGGCCTGGACGGCCTGGCGCGTGCTGTTCGGCCTCACCGGACCAATGACTTCGACACCGCGTTCAACCGGCGAGGTCAGCAGCAGTTCGGCGGAGACGTAGCCGGAGTCCAGGAGATGCTCGGACGGCAGCAGGCCTTTGCCGTCGAGGCGATCATGGATCTGCTCGACGACCGCCGCGTCGTGGACCGTGGCATCGGTGGTGTGGACGTGGGTGATCATGTGCGGGCGCCCGACCTCACCGAGGTCGTCGCAGGTCTCGCTGAGGTGGACCTTGTAGCCATCCCAGCCGAACCCGCGCTTCATGGCATAGCGGGAGTCGACGTCGTAGGGGGAGGTGATCCTGGCACTGCTGGGCGGGCAATCGCCTTTCCCCCGCCAGGCCACCTCCTGGACTCCGTCGGTCACCGTGCGGCTGAACTGCTGCATCCACACCGTCCGCAGGACGGCGACGACGGGGACGTCCCGCAGCCAGCGCGGCGCCGTGGGTGTGAATACCGCTTCGAGCAGTCGGAATCCGTCGGTGGCGATCTGTCGCGCCAACTCGTCCCGCTCGTCCTGGGCGCTGGGCAATCGGTAGGCATCCACCCGCGCCCGATAGCGTTGCTGCCAGGACGGGTCCATCCACGTCCTCAACCAGGCCGGCGCGGCGACCGCGATTGCTTCCAAAGCCGCCCTCAGTGTCTCTCCGACGAACTCCAGACGGTTCAAGTCCCGTACTGCGGCCAGGACATGCGTGGAGTCGGTGCGCTGTCGACCACCTGGG
>NZ_JBSHAP010000310.1:0-1114 GCF_053611565.1 Kitasatospora sp. NPDC054795 | reverse complement strand
CCCTGGCCGGCGCCCGCCTGGTCCTTCCCGGCGGCGTCGTCGAGGGCGACCGCCTCGCCGTCGAGGGCGAGCGCATCGCCGGCCTCGGCGGCGACACCGGGCCCGGCGACCTCGACCTGACCGGGTACACCGTCGTCCCCGGCTTCGTCGACCTGCACGTCCACGGCGGCGGCGGCGCCTCCTACACCTCCGGCATCGCCGAGGAGGCGCTGCTGGCCGCCCGGACCCACCTGGAACACGGCACCACCACCACGATCGCCTCCACCGTCACCGGCGAGATCGACGAGGTCGCCCGCCAGGCGCACGTCCTCTCCGAACTCGTCGAGGACGGCGTCCTGGCCGGCATCCACTTCGAGGGCCCGTTCATCTCCCACAACCGCTGCGGCGCCCACCGCCCCGACCTGCTGCGCGACCCCGACCCCGCCCTGGTCCGCAAGCTCGTCGACGCCGCCCGCGGCCACGCCAGGATGGTCACCCTCGCCCCCGAACTGCCCGGCGGCCTGGACTCGGTACGGATGCTCACCGACCTCGGCGTGATCGCCGCCGTCGGCCACACCGACTCCGACTACGCCACCACCCTGGAGGCGATCGAGGCCGGCGCCACCGTCGCCACCCACCTGTTCAACGCCATGCCCGGCATCGCCCACCGCGCCCCCGGCCCGATCGTGGCCCTGCTGGAGGACGAGCGGGTCACCGTCGAACTGATCAACGACGGCGTGCACCTGCACCCCTCCGTCCTCGACCTCGCCTACGGCACCGCCGGCGCGAACCGGGTCGCCCTGATCACCGACGCCATGGGCGCCGCCGGCATGGGCGACGGCCTCTACCCCCTCGGCCCCCTCCAGGTCCAGGTCGAGGACGGCGTGGCCCGGCTGGTCGAGGGCGGCGCGATCGCCGGCTCCACCCTCACCCTGGACGTGGCGTTCAAGCGCTCGGTCACCGTCAACGGCCTGAGCCTGAACCAGACCGTCGAGTCGCTGTCCGCCACTCCGGCCCGGCTGCTCGGCCTGAGCGACTCGATCGGCTCGCTGGAGACCGGCAAGCTCGCCGACCTGGTCGTGGTCGACTCCGAGAGCTACGACCTGGTCGCCGTGATGCGCCGCGGCCGCTGGGT
>NZ_JBSHAP010000309.1:0-1171 GCF_053611565.1 Kitasatospora sp. NPDC054795 | reverse complement strand
GGGTGCCGCGGTGCCGGGGGCGGTGCCGGCCGCGATGCTCCCGGTGGGCTTCGCGGGTTGGGCCGCGTCGCCGCCGTCCGGCCCGCAGGCGGTCAGGGTGAGGGCGGCGCCCAGGGCGAGGGCGGCCGGGACGAACAGGGCACGGCGAGCGGACATGGAGGTTCCCCCGAGACGGTTGCGGATGAAGGAGGCGAAGAAGGCGGCGGGCCGTCGGCGCCGACCGCTGGGCAGGACTCTGCTCCGTCGCCCGGCCGGCCCGCCAGACCTCCCCGCCGAGCCGGGACGCTGGAACGGTTCCACCCCCCTTGACCTGCGGTTCCACGCCCGGCTGGAACGGCCTCCGGGAACGCCGCGAGGCCCTCCGGGGCGCTGGTGGCGGAGCCGGGGCGTGTCCTGCGGACCTTCGCCGGGTGCGCGGCGCGCACCCGGCCCGGGGGGCGCGGGGGGGCGCCCCCCCACGCCGGGCCGCCCCCGCCCCCCCCCCCCGGCCCCCACCATCCCAGGCCCCCCCGCCCCCCCCCGCGCAACGGCCCTCGGGCAACCGCGCGCGGCCCCCGGGGGCGTGGGGGGGGGTCGGGGGGGGTGCTCTGGTTAGTTTGCGGGGGGGGGGGGGGCGCCCCGGGCCCGGCGGCCTGGAGGTGCCCCACCTCCAGGCCGCGATGCCCGCGCCCCGCCGCCGCTCCCTGATCCGACAGGGCCCATCGGACACGCCCTGGCCCGTCCGGTGCCATCGTCGAGGGGCGGGTCGGCGGGCCGCGGGCGTCGGTACGATCCCTGTATGGGTGGTGCGCGGGAAGAGGCCTGGGACGCCGAGGCGGCGGAGCGGGCGGTGGCGGTGCTGAAGGCGGTGGCGGACCCGTCGCGGTACCGGCTGCTGTGGGCGCTGAGCCACCGGGAGCTGCCGGTGAGTGAGCTGGCCGAACTGCTGGGGGCGCACGTGTCGGCGACCTCGCAGCACCTGGCGAAGCTGCGCGCGGCCGGGCTGGTGGTGGCGCGCCGGGAGGGGACGCGGATCTTCTACCGGGCCACCGAGGTGCGCGGGCTGCTCACCGAGGCCGCGCTGATCGCCCACGACCTGCCCGCCCGCCGCGACGGCGACGACGACGGCGCCGCCCCGGCCGGTGCCACCGCGCCGCAGCCCTTCGCGCGCGCGGCCCGCGCGGTGCGCCGC
>NZ_JBSHAP010000308.1:0-1240 GCF_053611565.1 Kitasatospora sp. NPDC054795 | reverse complement strand
GGCGGCAGTCGCACCGGTAACGGCCGAGCCGCTGCCGGGGACCACCGAGGCGCCGGCCGAGCCGGCGTCGGAGGCCGTGGCGGTGGGCGCACCGGAGGGCTTGCCCTGGGCCGTGGGGGTGGCGGTGGGCGTGGAGGTGCCGGTCGCGGCAGTGGCCATTCCCCCTGCGGTCGCGACGGCTGCGGCGGTGACGGTGGCGGCGATGAGCATGATCGGGCGGATGCGCATGAATCCGTGTCCTTTCCTGCGGGCGTCCGGTTGATGCCAGCACCCCTGTACGCCTCCCGATGCCCGGCAGGTCGCACCCCGCACACGTGATCCAGGTCATAGGTCGTGGGCGCAACGCCGGGGCGGGGCTCGTGCGTACAGGGCGGGAGGCTCCGCCCAGGACGCACGGATCCGCCGCCGCGGCCGAGGAGTGCTTCCTCGCGCACCCTGTGCCGCGAGCCGACGGACAGCCCGGAAGAGAGGCCCTTGATGACGCCACAGGAGTTCGACGCGTTCTACGCGGCGTCCTTCTCCCGCCTGACCGGGCAGCTCTACGCGATCACCGGCAACTGGTCCGAAGCACAGGACGTGGTCCAGGAGGCCTTCATCCGCGCGTGGGACCGACGGCGCACCTTCGACCCGGGCAACGCCCCGGAGGCATGGATCCGGACCACGGCCCGGCGGCTGGCCGTCTCCCGCTGGCGACGTCTGGCCCGGGGCCTGCACTTGGCCGGACGCCACCATCGTCAGGAACCACCCACCGTCGAGCCGCCCACCGAGGAGCACCTGATGCTGGTCACTGCGCTCCGCGACCTGCCTGAGGCGCAGCGGAGCGCCCTGGTCCTGCACCACATGTGCGACCTCTCCGTCGAGCAGGTCGCGGCCGATACCGGCGCCAGTGTCAGCGCCGTCAAGAGCCGCCTCGCCCGCGGCCGGGCCGCGCTCGCGGCCAGACTCGCCGACCGGACCCCGACCAGCGAGGAAGGGAAGCTCCGTGTCTGACCCCATCCACGACATCCTCGCCGACCGGCTGCGGCTGCTCGGCACGCAGATGCCCGCACCGGTCCTGCCCGCTGCGGAGATCCGCCGACGCGCCGACCGGCGCCGCCACCGCCGACGCGCCCTTGGCGCGACCGCTGCCTGCGCCGCGGCAGCCCTGTGCCTGGCTCTCCCGTCCCTGCCGCCCTCACCGGGACCACAACAAGGAGCAGTTGCCACAGAGACCCCCTCCGTGCCGGCTTCCCCCCGTCCT
>NZ_JBSHAP010000307.1:0-1258 GCF_053611565.1 Kitasatospora sp. NPDC054795 | reverse complement strand
GATCGTGAGTGGCAAGAGCAACATGAGCAAGCGGTACACGGCCGAGTTCAAGCGGGACGCGATCGCGCTCGTCCGGTCTTCGCCGCATCGGAACGTCACCGAGATCGCCCGGGAACTCGGCGTGAGCCCCGAGGGGCTGCGCGGCTGGGTCAAGCAGGCGAAGGTCGACCGGGGTGAGGGGCCGGTGGGCGCTTTGACCAGCGATGAGAAGGACGAGCTCGCACGACTGCGTAGGCAGAACCGGGAACAGCAGCAGACCATCGAGATCTTGAAAAAGCCGCGGTGCACTCAACCCGTCAGCGCAACATCCCAGGTGATGGAGGATGTGGCGCATGGCGAGGTTGGGGCGTCCGGGCATGTCGGACACGCAGAAGCGCGAGTTGTGGGACCGCTGGAAGGCCGGTGAGTCGATCAGCGAGATCTCGCGGGCGCTGGGCAGGCCGCCGGGCTCGATCTTCACGATTATCAAGTCCAACGGCGGCTACGTTCCGCCGGTCCGGCAGCGGCGGGACAGTCAACTGACGCTTGCCGAACGGGAGTCGATTTCGCGCGGCCTTGCCCGGGGCGCCTACGGCGCCCCGCGCGTGCACGCCGAGCTACGGCGCAAGGGCCACGGCATCAACCGGAAGAAGGTGGAGCGGATCATGCGTGAGCGCGACATCCGAGGCGTCACCCGCCGCAGACGCCGCCACCTGACGAAGCAGGACACCAAGGCCACCCCGGCCCCGGACCTGGTCGGCCGAGACTTCACCGCCGAGCGGCCCGGCACGAAGCTGGTCGGCGACATCACGTACCTGCCGACGATCGAGGGCTGGTGGTATCTGGCCACCGTCATCGACCTGGCGACCCGCGAGGTGATCGGCTACGCGATGGCCGACCACCACCGCGCCGAGCTGGTCACCGACGCCATGAAGATGGCCGCCGGCCGCGGCGACCTGAAGTCCGGCTGCATCATGCACACCGATCGCGGCAGCGAATACACGAGTGGTGAATTCCGGCGGGAGATAAGGAAGTTGAACCTACGACAGAGCATGGGGCGAACCGGCATATGCTACGATAACGCCGCAGCCGAGAGCTTTTTCGGACTGCTCAAAGCGGAGATCGGCACCACCGTCTGGGAGAGCCGCGAAGCGGCCCGAGCCGACGTCTTCCGCTTCATCGAAGGACCCTGTTGCCCAATTGATCTCACGCGGCGAGGTCGAGGGCTGCGAGATGGGAAGTGCGCGTCGGTGCGAGTGGACTTCCGTTCCACCAGGCG
>NZ_JBSHAP010000306.1:0-1262 GCF_053611565.1 Kitasatospora sp. NPDC054795 | reverse complement strand
GAACGGCAGGGCCTCACGGCGTTGCCTCGGGAACTGCTCAGCTCTTGTCGGCGGCAGCCTCGGCGTCGGCCTTCGACTCAACCTTGGCGGCCTTGGCGTCCTCGGCCTCGGCCTTGGTGTCGGCCTTGGTGTCCTGGACCTCCTGGACGCGCTCGGGGACGACGCCGTCGAAGTCCTCGTCGATCTCGAGGTCGTCCTCGTCGTAGAACTCCTCGACGTCCTCCTCGTCCTCGAAGATCACACGGTCGTCGGCGTTGTCGCCGCCACCGCGCTTCTTCGCCGGCGCATCCGTCGACTCGGTCTCGTCCTCGGCCAGCTCCGGGTCGAGCGTGTCGATGAACTCCACGCCGTCGATCTCGGCCAGCCGCTCCGAGGCGTTGGTGGTGCCGTCGGTGTCGGCCTCGGCGGCCTTGGCGAACCAGTCACGGGCCTCGTCGGCCCGGCCAGCCGCGATCAGGGCCTCGGCGTAGGCGTACCGCAGGCGCGCGGTCCACGCGTGCACGGCGCTGGAAGCCAGCTCCGGGCTCTGCAGCGTCACCACGGCAGCGTCGAACTGCTCCATGTCGCTGCGAGCACCGGCCGCCACGAGACGCATCTCGACCTGGCCGGCCTTGTCCAGCTGCTTCACCTCGGGCTCACCGGCCATCGCCAGCGCCCGCTCCGGGCGGCCCAGACCGCGCTCGCAGTCGGCCATCACCGGCCACAGGTCCGCCCGGCCGGTCATCCGACGGGCGGCGCGGAACTCGGTCAGCGCCTCGGAGTAACGCTGCGTCATGTACGAGGCAAAACCGGCCGCCTCACGGACCGCCGCCACGCGGGAGGCCAGACGGAGCGCGACGCGCGAGTACTGGTAGGCCTCCTCCGGCTCGCTGTCGAGCATGCGGGCCACCATCACCAGGTTGCGGGCGACGTCGTCCGCGAGGGTCTTGGGCAGGCTCTTGAGCTCCTGGCGCACGTCCGCGTCCAGCTCGAAGCCGGTGATGTCCTCCGGGATCGGCAGACGCTTGACGGGCTCGTAGTTGCCCCGGCGGTCGTCGTAGTCCCGACGGTCACTGCCGCGGTCGTCACGGTCCCGACGGTAGCCGCCGCCCTGGCGGTCGTCACGACGGAAACCACCGCGGTCGCCACCACGGTCGTCACGGCGGAAGCCGCCGCGGTCACCGCCGGAGGGGCGGTCGTCGCGACGGAAGCCACCGCCGGAGGGGCGGTCGCCGCGGTCACGGTTGAAACCGCCACCGGAGGGACGGTCGTCACGACGGAAG
>NZ_JBSHAP010000305.1:0-1267 GCF_053611565.1 Kitasatospora sp. NPDC054795 | reverse complement strand
GGCAACGCCGGCAACCTGCGCGGCCTGGTCGAAGCGGGGAACACCGAGCAGATGCTGCGCTACACCAAGGTGCCGGCCGGCACGCACGCCGCCCTCGAGGAGCAGCTCACCTCCGAGAAGGCCGCCGAGCAGGAGGGCGAAGCCTGGACGACCGCGCTGGAGGAACTGGAGCTGGTGCTCTCCTCCGGCCCCGGCTACGACCAGGAGGCCTTCGAGGCCGGCAAGATCAGCCCGGTCTTCTTCGGCGCCGCGCTGACCAACATCGGTGTGAAGCCCCTGCTGGACGCCGTGGTCGACCTCGCTCCGGCTCCCGGGCCCCGCCCGCTGGCCAAGGGCGGCAGCCGCGAGGTCGGCGAGGAGTTCTCCGGTCTGGTGTTCAAGATCCAGGCGAACATGGACCCGGCCCATCGCGACCGGATCGCCTTCGTCCGAGTCTGCTCCGGTGTCTTCGAGCGCGGCATGCACGTCACCCGCGCGGCCAGCGGCCGCTCCTTCGCCACCAAGTACGCCCACACCGTCTTCGGGGCCGAGCGCACCGTGGTCGACACCGCGTACCCCGGCGACGTGGTCGGCCTGATCAACGCGAGCGCGCTGCGGGTCGGCGACACCCTTTTCCGCGGCAAGAAGACCGAGTTTCCCCCGCTGCCCGCCTTTGCCCCCGAGTACTTCGCGGTGGCACGGCCCAAGGACATCAGCCGTTCCAAGCAGTTCCGCAAGGGCGTCGCCCAACTCGATGAGGAAGGCGTGATCCAGGTGCTGGTCTCCGACCGGCGTGGCGACCAGGCGCCGGTCATGGCTGCGGTCGGCCCGATGCAGTTCGACGTGATCCTGCACCGGATGGAGCACGAGTTCTCTTCCCCGATCGCCCTCGACCAGCTCTCCTACCGCTTGGCCCGGATCACCGACGCCGACGGCGCCGCAGCCCTGGCCAAAGCCCGTCTGACCAACGGCGAGGTGCTCACCCGCCGCTCGGACGACGTGCTGCTGGCCTTGTTCGCCGACAAGTGGCACCTGAACGCCTTCCAGCGCGCCCAACCCGACATCCTGCTCCAGCCGCTGATCGCCACGGCGGACTGATCGCCGACCTCTCGGCACGGCGGCGCCGCTTGGCACGGCGGACGGCGCATGATGCGGCCCCTGCCGGGGGTCTTCCGGCGCGCGCCGCCCCTGTGGCTGCCGACAAGTCTGTCCGTGCAGGTCATGCGGCATGTCGGTACTCGTGGAGGGTGCCGCCGAGACGGTCGCGTCCGCGGACGTCCAGCCGGGC
>NZ_JBSHAP010000304.1:0-1315 GCF_053611565.1 Kitasatospora sp. NPDC054795 | reverse complement strand
TGGATGTGGCGGTGCAACCGGGGCCGGCCGCTCCACGGGCGGATGGGTCGGCCTTCCACAGGGATGCCGCACCCTTCCGCGTTGCATCGCCCCTGAACCAGCGACTGCATCCCGTCCGCCGTGCAACAACCGCACTTGGTCGACTCGTGCTGCTCCGCCGGCTCTTTCGTCGCCAGCCACGCCCGGCCCAGGACAGCGGTGACGACAAGAACTGCCACGAACCGCACGGTGTTGTGGAACTGCCGAGAATCCGGCGCCGAAAATCCGGAGCGCCCGGAGCCCCTTCGAGGACATCTCGACATCGAGCGCCATCTCCCCGGCTGTGTCCCCGGCCGTGTCCCCGGCCCCCGACGCCCCGCTCTTCCGCTCTGCCATCCACCCCTCCATCCGCGTCCGCACGAGTGCGGCAGGTCGCCGGCGGCACCGTGGTCGCGGAGTGGACCAGAGCGCCCCCGGGTGCCGGGAGCACGATTCGTCGCACGGGTGCTGAGCTGCTAATATTTTCGACATCGCGAGGGAGATGATCTCTCGTCAGGCGTCAGCGGTGCTACCAGAGCACGTCCTACTTTCAGTAGGAAGAGTCCGTGCAACCCGGGCCTGGCGCTCCACAGTCGGAAGGGTCCGGCATCCACACGGGTGCCGGACCCTTCCGCGTTTCCCGACCCGGGACAGGAGCAACAGTGCAGATCGCGACCGATGACCTCTCCGGCCCCGAGATCGCCCGCTTCCTCGACGAGCACGTCCAGCAGATGCGGGCCATCTCCCCGCCGGAGAGCACCCACGCCCTCGACCTCGACGCCCTCCGTCGGCCCGGGATCACGTTCTGGTCGGTGCGGGACGACGGCGTCCTGGTCGGCTGCGGCGCCCTCAAGCAACTGGACGCGGACCACGCCGAACTGAAGTCGATGCGCACGGCACCCCTGCGCAAGCGGAGCGGCGTCGCGTCCCTGCTACTGGAGCACATCATCACCGAGGCCAGGCGCATGGGCTTCACGAAGCTGAGCCTGGAGACCGGCACGCCCGACTTCTTCCTGCCGGCCAGGAAGCTCTACGAGAAGTTCGGGTTCGTCCCCTGCGAGCCGTTCGCGGACTACCGGCCCGACCCGAACAGCGCGTTCATGACGAGAGAGCTCTGACCGACGGCGCCCGTCCGCCCGACCGCGATTCGTCGCACGGGCACTGAGCTGCTAATATTCTCGACATCGCGAGGGAGATGATTCCTCGTCAGGCGTCAGCGGTGCTACCAGAGCACGTCCTACTTTCAGTAGGAAGAGTCCGTGCAACCCGGGCCTGGCGCTCCACAGTCGGAAGGGTC
>NZ_JBSHAP010000303.1:0-1351 GCF_053611565.1 Kitasatospora sp. NPDC054795 | reverse complement strand
GTCTGAACGAGAGAACAAGGTTACCGGCGGTATCTGCATGGCTACGTTTGGCATATGACGCACTCTCGACTCCGCCGACTCCTCGTCCGCACAGCCGGGGCCCTCGTGCTCCTGGCCGCGCCCCTCGGGGCGCAGGCCGCCGCCGCGCACTTCACCGACTACGGGTTCCGCGACCAGGCGAGCAGCTGGGTGAACACGGCGCGCGGACTGGAGGTGATCGTGGACAACGACCCGGGCGACGGCCAGTGGCAGATGCTCTGGAAGGAGCCGGCGGTGTCACTGTCCGCGTCGGTCGCGTACGACAACATGGCCGACCGGTTCTGGGCGGTCAGGCAGTAGCCACCGGCCGCGCCGCCGGCCACTGGCTACCGCCCGGCGGCCGAGGCCGGGGGTGAGACCGCGCCGGCGGGGACCGGCTCCGGCGTGACCGTGATGTAGGTCGGCGCCTGCGCGGTCTGCCGGGAGTCCGCCGCGTACCAGCCGGCGCCGAACGCGATGATGCCCAGCAGAAGGCCCCCGAGGACCAGCGTGAGGATGTGCTGCTTCATGGCCCAAGGGTAGGGGTGGAGCGGCCAACTTCCTTGCAGCCATGGCTCGCTGAGCCCGCCATCCGTCAACCGGGATTGACGCCCCGGCGGGAGGCGCACGAGAGCCCCCGGCGGTGGGGGGGAAGCACGGCCGGGGGCTCCGACCCACCGGTTCCACGAGCGCTGCCGGCCGTCCCGGCCGACCGACGGGCCCTGCCCGCACCGCAGTACGTCGAACCCGACGTCACCCGCACGAGCGCATTGCGCCGCCCCGCGGAATCGATCTGCTTCGTGTGCGGCAGAAACCCTGCACGGCGGAAACCCTCCGTCGACGTCCGCACCCACACCAGGAGACCCACCATGCGACTGGCCTTGTCCCTCCGCGCCGTTCTCGCCGTTCTCGCGCTGGTCGGCGGGACGGTGGTGGTGACCGCGACCCCGGCCACCGCGGCGACGTGCCCGCACAGCGACTCGCCCAAGATCGACGGCGCGGAGGCCACCTGGACCCTGAAGTGCAAGAAGGTCGAGGGAGTCGAGTCGCTGTACGTCGACGGGTGGGTGGAGGACACCCGGGCCGACGGGATGTGCGCGACGGTCACGATCGCCGCCGACAGCAAGAGCTACCCGGAGGAGGTGCAGGCCTGCGGCTCCGGGACGCGCGAGCAGATCCACAAGTTCTACACCGGCCGGAGCGCCACGGTGAGGCTCAGCGTGCGCTGATGACCGGTTGACCGGCCGGGGGGGGGGGGGGCCGCCCCCCCCCCCCCCCCGGGGGGGGTGCTTTAAACAAAAACAACGCCCCCCCACCAAGATGCACGAGGGGT
>NZ_JBSHAP010000302.1:0-1351 GCF_053611565.1 Kitasatospora sp. NPDC054795 | reverse complement strand
GCCCCCGGCACCGCGGCACCCGCCGCGCCCGCCGACCGGCCGACCGCCGGCGCTCCGGCCCCGGCGGCCCCGGCCACCGCGGCGCCCGCCGGAGGCGGCTCCGCCCGCCCGAAGACCCCCGTGGTCCCCGCCACGGGCGGCGGGGCCGCGACCGGCGGCGACGAGGCGTACGCCTACACCCACCCCTGCAAGGCCGACAAGCTGACGGTCAAGGTGTCCGCCCGGGCCGGGTCGCCCGACCAGCGGGTGATCGAGGTGCACAACCAGGGCACCGCCTACTGCGGACTGAGCTACTACCCGCTCATCAGTCTCGGCAGCTCGAAGGCCCCCCGGCACGGCGCCGACCTCACCCCGCTGGTTCCGGGCGGGCTGGGCGGCCCGCCGGCCTACGCGCTGGCTCCCGGCAGGAGCACCTACGCGGTGGTGGACCTCAACCCCGGCAGCGGCGGGGTGCCCGACGTGGACCAGCTGAACGTCCTGCCCGACGACCGGATGCCCGACGCCGACACCCGGAACTTCCCGCTCGGCGCCGGCGCGAAGGCGGGCAAGCAGCCGAAGCTCGGCCTGTACCGGGAGAGCGTCGCCGACGCGGCGGCCTCCACGGAGACGGCCGGAAGGAGCTGACCTGCCGCTTCGCACTCCCCTGCCCCGGTTCCCGCCCCGGCCTGCCGGTACCGTGATCCACGGATCGACGGCATCCCGGGCCGGGATGGGGGAAGGGCAGCAGATGAGTGTGGAGACCGAGGAGTTCGCGGCGATGCTGCGCGAACTCAAGGAGCGTTCGGGCCGCAGCTACGGGGCCCTGGCCACCCGGCTGCACGTCAGCACCTCCACCCTGCACCGCTACTGCAACGGCGCCGCCGTACCGACCGAGTACGCGCCGGTGGAGCGGCTGGCCCGGGTCTGCGGGGCCGGCGGCGAGGAACTGGTCGAACTGCACCGCCGCTGGATCCTGGCCGACGCGGCCCGCCGCCGGGAGGCCTCCTCCGCGGGCACCCCGGCCGCCGCCGCACCGGCGCCCGCACCACAGCCGCAGCCGGAAGCGGAAGCGGAGCCGCAGCTCCGGCCGGAAGCCGCACCCGACCAGCAGTCCGCCGCCGCGCCGGAGGAGGAACAGGAGGTGACGACCACCCACCCCGCGCCCCCGCCCGCCGGGCCGCGCCGCCGCATCCGCACCCGGGTGCTGCTGAGCGCGACCGCCGTGGTCGCGCTGGCCGCCGTGGTCTCCGGCCTCCTCCTGCGCGACACCGGCGGCACCCCGAACGCCGCCGCACCGTCCGTCGCCGCCACCGCGGCGGCCGGTACCGCGCCCACCGGTGCCCCGGCGCCGCCGGCCCCCGCGGGCTCGGAC
>NZ_JBSHAP010000301.1:0-1383 GCF_053611565.1 Kitasatospora sp. NPDC054795 | reverse complement strand
CGATCGAGGTGCAGGCGTTGTCACGGGCGTTCGGCGACACCGGGTCCTGGGCCCTCGGCTCGGTCAAGGGCAACATCGGCCACCTCGACGCCGCCGCCGGCATCGCGGGCCTGCTCAAGACCACGCTCGCACTCAAGCACGAACTCCTCCCCGCCTCGCTGAACCACACCCGCGGCAACCCCGACATCGACTTCGCCACCAGCCCCTTCCGGGTCCAGGCCCAGCCCGGCCCATGGCCACGCACCGACGGCCGCGTCCGCCGCGCCGGGATCAGCGCCTTCGGCTTCGGCGGCAGCAACGCCCACCTCATCCTCGAAGAGGCCCCGGCCGTCGAAGCCTCCCCCGCCGGCACACGCCCCACCGAAACACTCATCCTCTCCGCCCGCACCCCACAGGCACTCGAAGAAGCCACCGACCGACTGGCCGCCCACCTGCGCCGCGAACAACCCAACCTCGCCGACGCCGCCCACACCCTGGCCACCGGCCGCCGCACCTTCCCCCACCGCCGCACCGTCACCGGCACCACCCCCGACACCATCGCCACCGCCCTGGAGACCCGCGACCCCGCCCACGTCACCACCAACCACACCACCCGCGAAACCACACCACTGATCTTCCTCTTCAGCGGCCAGGGCTCCCAGCACACCGGCATGGCCCACGACCTCTACCAGCACGAACCCGCCTTCCGCACCTGCGTCGACGAATGCGCCGAACTCCTCGCACCACACCTCGACGACGACATCCGCGAGGTGATCTTCACCCAGGACCCCCGACTCGACCGGACCCAATGGGCCCAACCCGCCCTCTTCGTCATCGAATACGCCCTCACCCGGCTCTGGCACTCCTGGGGCATCACCCCCACCGCCATGCTCGGCCACAGCCTCGGCGAATGGACCGCCGCCTGCCTCGCCGGCGTCTTCACCCTCCCCGACGCCCTGCGCCTCGTCGCCCTGCGCGGCCGCCTCATGCAGGCCCAGACCCCCGGCGCCATGCTCAACGTCATGGCCGACCGCACCACCGTCGAAGCCGCCCTGCCCCACACCCTCTCCCTCGCCGCCCACAACGGCCCCCGCGACTGCGTCGTCTCCGGCCCCCACCACGCCATCCAGGCCTTCACCACCCTCGCCGAAGAACACGGCTGGCCCACCCAACCCGTCACCACCTCCCACGCCTTCCACTCCCCCCTGATGGAACCGGCGATCACGGAATTCACCACCGCCGTCGCAAACGTGCCCCGCCAGACACCGAACACCCCCTTCATCTCCAACACCACCGGCACCTGGATCACCGACCAACAGGCCACCGACCCCACCTACTGGGGCCACCACATCCGCGCCACCGTCGAATACGCCACCGGCATCCGAACCGCCACCACCGAACCAG
>NZ_JBSHAP010000300.1:0-1522 GCF_053611565.1 Kitasatospora sp. NPDC054795 | reverse complement strand
GCCCTCTGTGACAGCGTGGCGTGAAACGCCCCGATTTGTCGGGTTAGCCTAGAGGGAACGACAGGAGTCCCACCCCGCATGACCAGTAAGAACACCCCCGCCACCGATCCAGCCGCGAGACCGAAGCGCCGCACGTTCAGTCCCGAGTACAAGCTGCGGATCGTCGCCGAGTACGACGCCGCACCCAAGGGCGAGAAGGGCGCGGTGCTGCGCCGCGAGCGCCTGTACGACTCCCACATCCAGGAATGGCGCGCGGCCCGGGACGCCGGCGCGCTGGACGCTCTGGTCGACCAGCGGACCTCCCCGGCCCGGCCGAAGAAGCCACCGCAGGCTGCTGAGGTCGAACGACTCCAGCGCAAGATCGCCCGCCTGGAGAAGGAGGTGGCGAGGAAGGACGCGGCGCTGGAGGTGCTGGGAAAAACACACGCGCTCTTGGAGATGCTCTCCGAGAGCGCGGACTGAAGCACGCCCTGGACCGGCATTTGGCGGCCGGGGTTGAGGAGTTGGCGCCGCACGTGGGGGTCGTGGAAGCCTGCCGGTTGGCCGGCCGCTCGCGGGCCACTCACCATCGCCGGCTCAACCCCCGGGAGCCGAAGCCCAGGCAGCCCCGCCCCGCGCCGGCCTCGGCGCTGTCGACCGCCGAGCGAGCCCGGATCCTGGCGTTGATGGACTCGCCCCGGTACGCCGAGCTGCCGCCCGCGCAGATATGGGCCCGCGAACTCGACGAGGGCCGCTACCACTGCTCCATCCGCACGATGTACCGGATTCTGGAAGCCGCCGGGCAGAACGGCGAGCGCCGCCGTCAGGCCACCCATCCGCCCAAGACGGTGCCCGAGCTGGTCGCCACCGGCCCCTCGCAGGTGTTCAGTTGGGACATCACCAAGCTGGCCGGACCGGAGAAGGGGATCTGGTACCACGCCTACGTCGTCATCGACATCTTCAGTCGCCATGTGGTCGGCTACACGGTCGAGCGGGCCGAATCCGCCGAGCGGGCGGAGGAGCTGATCCGCGAGACCATCGAGCGCAACGGCCTGGTGCCCGAGACCGTGCACGCTGACCGCGGCACCTCCATGACCAGCAAGAAGGTCTCCCAGCTGCTGATCGATCTCGGCGTCACCAGGAGCCATTCACGCCCCAAGGTCTCCAACGACAATCCTTACAGCGAAAGCCAGTTCAAGACCACGAAATACGCTTCGGACTTTCCTGAGCGGTTCGACTCGCTCACGCACGCCCGCGAATGGTTCGACGCCTTCATCTCGTACTACAACCACGAGCACAGGCACTCCGGCATCGGCCTGCACACCCCCGCATCCGTCCATTTCGGCACCGCCGACCAGGTTCGCGACCAGCGCGCCGCCACCCTCATCGAGGCCTACGCGCGGCATCCCGAGCGCTTCGCCCGCCGCCCCAAGCCGCCCGAGATACCCCGGCACGTGTGGATCAACGACCCGGCCAGGCGCAGGGAACCCGAACCACAAGCCTCATCACCGCACAACCGTCTCATTTGACTTGACAACTTCCG
>NZ_JBSHAP010000299.1:0-1576 GCF_053611565.1 Kitasatospora sp. NPDC054795 | reverse complement strand
GCGGCACCCGCCGCCGCGCCGCCGCGTCCGCGGGTGCCCCGGCCCGCCGAGGAGGCGGTGCCGGCCAAGGCCGTGCCGCCGTCCGAGCAGGTCGCCGGGGCGCGGGCCGGGAAGGCCGGCAAGGCAGGCAAGGCCGGGAGCAAGGCGCCCAAGGACAGTTACACGACGGGCGAGTTCACCTTCGTCGACGAGGAGGCGGAGGAGACCGAGGACGTCATCGACTGGCTGAAGTTCGCCGAGTCCCGCAGCGAGGTGCGCGCCGAGCGCCGCCGCAAGCTGCGCAACCGGCTGATCGGCCTCGGCGCGGTGGTGGCGCTCGCGGCCGGCGGCGTCGGCGGCTACCTCTTCCTGACCGGCGACAAGCCGACCGCGGCCGCCGCCGCCGGCGGGCGCCAGGTCAACGTCGTCCACCTGCGCGACCTCCAGGGCAAGGTGTCCAGCGCGCTGCTGGTCAACGACGCCTCCGGGAAGAAGGGCACGGTGCTGCTGCTGCCCGACAACCTGCGGCTGCCCGGCCCGGGGGACCCGCCGGTCAGTACGGTCGGCCAGTCCATGGACGGCATCGGCGCCTCGGCGACCCGCGAGGGCCTGTCCACCGTGCTGGGCGCCCCGGTGGCCGGCACCTGGCGGCTGGACAC
Source organism: Kitasatospora sp. NPDC054795 (assembly GCF_053611565.1). Taxonomy (NCBI): domain Bacteria; kingdom Bacillati; phylum Actinomycetota; class Actinomycetes; order Kitasatosporales; family Streptomycetaceae; genus Kitasatospora; species Kitasatospora sp. NPDC054795. The sequence goes on along the minus strand of NZ_JBSHAP010000299.1, from coordinate 938 downwards.
CCCGTACCTGGAACTGCTGGTCTCCCAGCTCGGCGGCGTCCGGGTGGACACCAACGCCGAGACCCACGAGGGCGGCAAGCCGGACGGCAAGCTGCTGTCCGCGGCCGGGAAGAACACCATGCTCAGCGGGAAGGCCGCGGTCGCGTACGCGACCTGGCAGGCGCCCGGCGAGAACCGGGACGCCCAGCTGGCCCGGTTCGGGCAGGTCCTGGACGCGGTGGTGCGCACCATGCCGACCGAGTTCAAGGACGCCAAGGACGACGTGCACCGGATGAACGCGGTGCTCGACCCCTCGCTGCCCGAGGACGCCCTCGCCGGCGTGCTCGTCCAGCTCGCCCAGCAGGCGAAGGACGGCCACTTCGGCACCACCGCGCTGACCGTCAAGCCGGACGGCAGCCTGGACGAGGCGACCGCGGGCAAGCAGGTCAAGGACGTGCTGGGCGGCACCGTGAAGTCCGCGGCCGTCGGCGACGCCCCGGTCCGGGTCGCGCTCCAGGACGCCACCGGCAACGACGCGGCGGCGGCCGCCGCGCAGGTCCAGATCGTCAACTCCGGCCTGACCTTCATCCCGGGCGGCGCCAAGGCGGCCCCGCAGCCGGCCAGTGAGATCCGCTACACCGACGACGCCCGGCAGGGCGCGGCGAAGTCGCTGGCGACCAGCCTCGGGCTGCCGGACACGGCGGTGAAGAAGGTGACCGGCGACGCCCAGAACGCGGACCTGCTGGTCGTGCTCGGCAAGGACTACCAGCCGCCGAAGAACCAGTAGGGCGGCGGCCCGGGCCCCCGCGGCCCGGGTGTCGCGGTGCGGTGGCCCGGGCCGGCCCGGAAAAACGGTGCGGGCCCGCCCGGGCGGGGTGTGGTCCATGAATGCCCACCCCGCCCTGGTGCGGGGCCCCCCAATCCCCCCGGGCGGAAGAACACCGGTACCGGGCCCGCAC
>NZ_JBSHAP010000298.1:0-1579 GCF_053611565.1 Kitasatospora sp. NPDC054795 | reverse complement strand
ACCGCCCGGGGGCGTGCCGGTTGGGGGGGCGGGCGCGGGGCGGCGCGCGCGCCGGCCGCCCCCCCCCGCCATCAGCCCGGCCACGACGGCCGCACGGCGGCGGACCGGCTCGGCCAGCGCGGCCGTGATCGCGGCGGCGAGGCGTTCGGCGGTGAGGTCCGCGAACGGCACGGGCTGCGGGGCGACTCCCAGCCGGTGCAGCCGTGCCGCCCAGAACGGCTGGTCGACCATGACGGGCACCGGTACGGCGGGGACCCCGGCGCGCAGCGCGGCGCCGCTGGTACCGGCTCCGGCGTGGTGAACAACGGCGGCGGTCTGGGGGAAGAGCCAGTCGTGGGGGAGGTCGCCGATGGAGAGGACGCCGTCGCCTGCCGCCTCCAGCCCGGCCCAGCCCGCCTGGACCACCGCGCGCACGCCGGCCTGCCGTACGGCCGTCGTCACCAGTTCCCCGAGTCGGGCGCCCTCGCCCGGTGCCATGCTGCCGAAGCCGATGAACACCGGGGCCGGACCGGCGTGGAGGAAGTCGACCAGTTCGGCAGGGGGCTGCCAGTGCAGCGGCCGGGCGGGCCACCAGAAGCCCGCCACGTCGACCGGGGCGGGCCAGTCCGCCGGGCGCGGCAGCAGCAGGGGGCTGTAGCCGTGGACGACCGGTCGGGTGTGCCCGAGTGGTGGCGGTGGTGTCGTGCCGGGCAGGCCGAGGCGCCCGCGCATCCGGGCCACGGCGCCCGCGAACAGGCGGTCCGCGCTCCGGAGCCGTTCCTGGCCGGCGGCGAGGTTGCCCTCCGGTCCCAGGTCCTCGCTGCCGGCGGGGCCAGGCAGCGGGAACTCCCTGGTGGCGAAGGCGGGCGTGAGGTAGGTACCGAGGACGGGCACGCCGTGCGCCTCCCCGGCCGTGAGGCTGAGCGGCGACGGGGCGAAGGCGGTGAGCAGCAGGTCGGCTCCGCCCGCCACGGCGTCGGCCACGCCGTCGGCGAGTCCGTCCACGAACGCGGTCATCAGCGCGCGGGTCTCCTCCGGGGAGGTCGCGCGGGCCCTGGCACGGATGAGTTCCTCCGGGTCCCCCGGCAGCGGCCGGTGCTCCAGGCCGCAGGACTCGATCAGTGTCGTGAAGGTCGGATGGGCGGCCACGGCGACCCGGTGCCCGGCGTCCATCAGGCGTCGGCCCAGCCCCGTGAACGGCGCGACGTCCCCGCGGGAGCCGGTGGTGACGATCAGGATGCGCATGGAGGTGATTCTCCACGACGGGCCCGTTCGGCTCCGCCCGCTCACCGCCGGGGACCTGGGGCTGTACGGACGGCTGCTCGCCCGGCGCGCCGCTCTCGCCGCCACCGACCGCGAGGCGGGCGCCGTGACCCCGGGAGCACACCGGATGAAGGGTGGCGCTTCGGTGGCGGATGTTGATGACGGCACTGATGAAATCCAAGGTGCTGGAGCGCCCGTTCGGCCGCTCCTCACCGATGTCCACGGCGGCCGGGTCCTCCACAGCCGGTACGTCGGGGAGGGTGATGTCGCCGTGCCGGGGCTGGTGGACGGGCGCCGCCGGACTGACGTGGGGGCGGGGGCCCCCACCGTGGGTGGG
>NZ_JBSHAP010000297.1:0-1592 GCF_053611565.1 Kitasatospora sp. NPDC054795 | reverse complement strand
TGGCGTGACGGTTCTCCGGGGTGCTCGTGCTGGTCGTGGGCGAGAGTCTTCTGTCTTGATCGTCCGTCAGCGGTTGATCTCGAGATTGGTCAGCATGAGCAGGGCCCGCAGGAGGGCGGTGGCGCGAGCGGGGCCGGTGCGGAGCTTGGTGAGGATCCGCCAGGCCTTCAGGTTCGCGAAGCCGTGTTCGACGGGTGCTCGTCCGGCGGCCAGGATCCGGTTCGCCTGTTTCTGTCCCGGGGTGAGCTTTCGGGCGCGGGTGGCCCTGTAGCCGGTGACGATGACCAGGTCATCGGGGTCGTCGGGCTTGTCCACGCCGATGAAGCCCAGGTCGGCGAGCGCGCCGAGCCCGGCTGCCTTCAGGTGCTCGACGATCTTGTCGCGGCGGGCGGCGGTGGCGTCGTGGGTGCGTCCGGGCCGGGCCGCGGAGATCCAGATCAGCTTGCCTCTCTCGTCGGTCAGGGCGAGGAAGTGCAGGCCGTGGCGGTGGTGTTTGCCCGAGTAGTTCGGGCGGTTGTCCCGTCCGGTGCGGCGCTGGGTGGGGATCAGGGTGCCGTCGATCAGCACGACCTCCCCGCCCCGCCTGGCTGTCTGGCGAAGCGCCCGGTCCAGGCGCGGGGCCTTGGCGGCGAGCAGGTCGATCATCTCGTCGCGCCAGCGCCGCAGGGTGGACTCCGGGACACCGTTGCCGCCGGCCAGGTCGAGAAGGCGCTGGTCGTGCCGGAGCATCGCCAGCACGAGTACCGCGATCCGGCCCGGCGGCAGCGACCGCCACGGGGAACGTATCGCCTTCAGACGTGATCGCAGCAGGTCAGCGAGGCAGACCAGGGTGCTCGTGGACAGGTTGAGCTTGCACTGGTAGACAAGGGAGACGCCCTCGGCGGGCGCGTTGTTATTCGTCACACAATCTCAACGACCGTCGGGGGCGCCCAAGTTACGGTGGGGTCCGCGCAGCCGACCTGGTCACAGGCGTGCGGTGAAGCGGCCGTCGGGCAGCTTGCGCAGCCAGCCCCGCCCGGCAAGCTTGGCCAGCTTCCCGCGCAGCGGCTCCAGCTTGCCCCGCACCGCGACCTGAAGCCCCAGCACCTCGCCGACCTGCTTGGTCGCAACCGGCCCGCCCGCGTCGCGCACGATGGCGAGGATGCGCTGGTAGTCCGGCGGCAGCGCATCCTCGGCCACGCCGGGCCCACGGTGCGGGACCAGTAGCACCGCTCGGCCTGCGACCCGCGCCGCGGCCGGCACGGTCTCCGCGCGCTCGGCGGCGAGCTGTTCGGCCATCCGCTGCCAGACCCGTTCGGCCACCGCGAGTTCGTCGCGCTCGGTCCGCACCTCCTCCAGCTGCTTGACCAGCTGGTCTTCCAGTTCGTCCAACTCCGCGCGCCGCGCGGCGATCCGTTCCGCGATCTCGGACTCCACCATGAACCGGATGGTAGGCGTCGCCGGGCCCGCGACGTGGAGGAACCAGCGAATCCGCGCCGGCCTGCGGCGTCAGACGATCAAGACCGCTGACTCCCGCCCACGACCAGGACGAGCACCCCGGAGAACGTCACGCCGGCCCCTCCGACCAGCACGTTCGAAGTTGGCGAGGCTTG
>NZ_JBSHAP010000296.1:0-1602 GCF_053611565.1 Kitasatospora sp. NPDC054795 | reverse complement strand
GACCCGCCCCCCCCCCCCCCCTGCCCGCCCCCCCCCGCGCGGGCGCCGCCCGACTCCCGGGGGGGGCGGGGGCGGGCGACGGGGCGTGGGGGGCGGGGGCCCCCGCCGCCGCCGCAACGCAGAGAGACCGCTCGGGCCACCAGGGCCGGGCGGTCTCTGCTGTTCGGGCGGACCCATGCGCCAACACGGCCCGCTGCCGATGTTCCCGAGTTGTTGGAGTGCACAGCGCCCCGGGTTCCGGACCCGCGGGTCCGGGTGACGCCGCTGCAAATCGTCACACCCAGCCAGGACGGCTCACAAGGGCATGCTGCACAAAGGCGCATCAAAATCCGGTTTCAGTTCGTTGAACTGTGCGTTTCTGATAGGGCGTTCACGAGATTGCGGCCAGGGGCCGGGACCGTGGCGCATCAATCTTCGCGATGTTCACCGAACCGATTGGGATTCACCCGTACGCCTGACAGAGTGTGTGGCCACCGGGCACACAGTGCGACGCCAACCGCACAAGTGCCCGCCAGTTGGAGTGGACAGTGATATGGAGGACTCCTCGATGACGAGGAAGCGGAACAAGCGCGCCCACACCCCTACCCACTGCGCGGCGGCGGAACCGGTACCGCCGCGCCCGCGCCCGTACCGGCCGCTCGCGGCCGGTGAAGCGGCCGTGGTCGTCGTCGTGGTCGTCCTGACGGTCGCGCTGGCCGCCGCCCTGGTGGCGACGGGCATGTCGGCCGGGGCCGCGCTCGAACTGGCCACGGGCGGATGCCTGTTGGCCGCGAGGCTCCGACGGGAGCGGGCCTAGGAAGAGCGCCTGCCCGAGATGGGACGCCGAGAGAATCCGATCGGGGCGACCGAGCCGGCACTGGGCCGGCTGGCCGTCTGGCTGCGGGAGCAGCGCGAGCAGGCCGGGTTGACGTACCGTCAGCTCGCCGCTCGGACCAACTACCACCCCACCACCCTGCAACGGGCCGCCGGCGGGCGCTCCGTGCCGAGCTGGAAGGTCGTCGAGGCCGTCGTGCGCGAATGCGGTGGCGACCTCAAGACGGCCCGGCGCAAGTGGGTCCAGGCCAACTACTGGGCCCACGTGCCGCGCCCCTCGGGCAGCCGGCGGCTGCGCGCACCCCGGCGGGTCGACCCCCAGCAGGTCGACTCCTTCGCGGACCTGCGCCGGGCGATGCACGAGATGCGCCGCAAGGCCGACTGGCCGTCCCTGCGGGAGCTGGACCGCCGGGCCCGCGACCGGGGCGGACGCCTGCCCTCCAGCACGCTGGCCCTGGTCCTCAAGGGCGAGGCCCCGCTGCGCAAACCCGTCTTCCTCGCGTACATGGAGGTCTGCGGGGTCAAGGAGGCCCGCCGCGCCCTGTGGGCGGCGGCCTGGGACCGGACGAACAACGCCCGCAGCCCGATCCCGGTCAACTCGCGCACGCACCACAGCGAGTTCGTCCGGGCCATGCAGTCCTCCAGCGCCGGCACCCCGACGGACATCCTGTTCCGCCTGTGGGCGACCCTGCGCACCAGCCTCGCCGCCGAACGGGGCGAGGGACCCGGCCACCCCGCGGCGGCGGGCCGCGAAGGCACCGACGACAACCCGTCGGTGCTCGTGTGACC
>NZ_JBSHAP010000294.1:0-1615 GCF_053611565.1 Kitasatospora sp. NPDC054795 | reverse complement strand
GGCTCGGACGCCGCGGACGCCCCGTCCGCGACCGCCTCGGCGACCCCCGAGGACCTCCCCGCGCCCTTCCACGTCAGTGTCCTCAGCAACAACTGGGGCAGGCTCTGCGGCCAGTGGTTCCTCTCCGCCCGCGCCCCCGCCCAGGTGACCCCGCCCCCGTCGTCCACCGGCCGGATCGACAGCTGGGCGGCCTCCCAGCGCCTGGTCCCGGCCGGGCACCTGCGCATCGAGCTGACCGCCCTGGGCTCGAACTCGGACGCCGTCGTGCTGAACTCCATGTCCGTGCAGGTGGTCAGCACCCGGCCCGCCCCCAAGTGGTACGCCTACACGCCCGGGTCCGGCTGCGGCGGCGCGCTCGAACCGGCGGCCTTCGCGGTCGACCTCGACGCGGCCACGCCGCGCGTCGTCCCCGTCCCGGGCCGGGAGGGCGAACGGAAGACCGGCACGACGGACTTCCCGTACCGGATCTCGGCCACCGACCCGCAGGTGATCGACGTGGACGCCGCCACCCGCTCCCAGGACGTCAGCTGGTTCCTCGAACTGGTGTGGACCGGCAAGGACGGCCGCAGGGGCACGATGCGGGTGGACCTCGGCGACCAGCAGCCGTTCCGCACCGTGGGTATGCACGGCGCACCGAGCTACTTCCACAACGGCACCTCCTGGGCCCCGGACCACAACGAGGGCTGAGTCCGGCCGACGGCCAAGGGCCGGGAGGCGCCCGACCCCTGGCCTACGTCAACGGTGCGGGCATAACCTCGGGGGATGACCGACCGCGTAGTCCCCGAACCGCTGCGCCGCCGGCGCCGCCCCACCAAGCAGGGCGTGGTGCTGTCCGCCGAGCTGATCGTCGGGACCGCGATCCGACTGATCGGCAGCCACGGCTCCGAGGCGCTCACGGTGCGGCGGCTCGGCGCGGCGCTCGGCGCCGACCCGAGCGCGGTCTACCGCTACTTCCACAGCACCGACGACCTGCTGCTCGCCGTCGCCGACGAGCTGATCGGCCGCGCCCAGCACGGCTGGCGGCCCACCGGCGACTGGCGCGCCGACCTGCGTGCCATCGGCCTGCGCATCCACGCCAGCTACCTGGCCCACCCGCAGGCCGCCATCCTCGCCGCCCACCGCACCACCGGCCGCACCCACGAGATCGCCGCCGTCGAGGCGATCCTCGGCGTCCTGCGCACGGCGGGCTTCCCGGACCCGGAGGCCGTCCGGATCTACCACGCCTTCGTCGATCAGAGCCTCGGCTTCGCCGCCCTGGACGCCGCGACGCTCGCCCTCCCGGCCCCCGCCCAGAACGCCGACCTCCAGGTCTGGCAGGCCTCCTACGCCCGGCTCGACGCCGCCGGCCACCCCCACATCGCGGCCACCGCCCACCTGCTCACCACCGACATGCGCCGCAGCGGCTACCCGTACGCCCTGGACCTGCTCCTGGAGGCCGCCGAGGCCCGGCTGCGCGCGGCGGGCGGCTGAGGCGGGCGGGCCGACGGCGCGGCACCGCCCGGGCCCGGGCACGCCGCCGGGGGGGGGGGGGGGGGGGCCCCCCGCCCCCACCCCCCCCCCGGGCGGCGCCCCCCCCCCCCGACGTGGACGCCGCGTCCCCAGGGGCGACGCCGAA
>NZ_JBSHAP010000293.1:0-1620 GCF_053611565.1 Kitasatospora sp. NPDC054795 | reverse complement strand
GGGGGTGGGCGGCGGGCCGCCCCCGCCGCGCCCCCCCCCCCGCCCCGGCCCATCGGCGGGCCCGCGCGACGGCATCTGTTCGGTATCAATTCGCCCAGGGCGTAGGGCAGACCTGGCGAAGAGGCCGGAATCACGGGCCCGGCAGAGTACCGTCGGATAGCGAGACCGAGCGCCGTCGGCGTTGACGGTCCACAGCACCAGGCCCCGGAACCCTGCGGGGCCCCTGGCGAAGGGGAAGCACCTCGTGGCACGCATCGGAGACGGTGGCGACCTGCTCAAGTGCTCGTTCTGCGGCAAGTCGCAGAAGCAGGTGAAGAAGCTGATCGCCGGCCCAGGCGTGTACATCTGCGACGAGTGCATCGACCTGTGCAACGAGATCATCGAGGAGGAACTCGCCGAGACCTCCGAGGTGCGCTTCGAGGAGCTCCCGAAGCCGCGTGAGATCTACGAGTTCCTGGACCAGTACGTGGTCGGCCAGGACCTCGCCAAGAAGGCGCTGTCGGTCGCCGTCTACAACCACTACAAGCGGGTCCAGGCCGGTGAGGCGGGCCGCAGCGGCGGCAACGGCCGCGAGGACGCCATCGAGCTGGCCAAGTCCAACATCCTGCTGCTGGGCCCCACCGGCTCCGGCAAGACGCTGCTGGCGCAGACCCTGGCCCGGATGCTCAACGTGCCGTTCGCCATCGCGGACGCCACCGCGCTGACCGAGGCCGGCTACGTCGGCGAGGACGTCGAGAACATCCTGCTCAAGCTGATCCAGGCGGCCGACTACGACGTCAAGAAGGCCGAGACCGGGATCATCTACATCGACGAGATCGACAAGGTCGCGCGCAAGAGCGAGAACCCGTCGATCACCCGGGACGTCTCCGGCGAGGGCGTGCAGCAGGCCCTGCTGAAGATCCTGGAGGGCACCACGGCCTCGGTGCCGCCGCAGGGCGGGCGCAAGCACCCGCACCAGGAGTTCATCCAGATCGACACCACCAACGTGCTGTTCATCGTCGGCGGCGCGTTCGCCGGCCTGGAGCGGATCATCGAGGGCCGCGCGGGTGCCAAGGGCATCGGCTTCGGCGCCAACATCCGCTCCAAGCGGGAGTCGGACGCCAGCGACCACTTCCGCCAGGTGATGCCCGAGGACCTGGTGAAGTTCGGCATGATCCCCGAGTTCATCGGCCGTCTCCCGGTGATCACCAGCGTGCACAACCTGGACCGCGAGGCGCTGCTCCAGATCCTCACCGAGCCGCGCAACGCGCTGGTCAAGCAGTACCGCAAGCTGTTCGAACTGGACGGCGTGGAGCTGGAGTTCTCGCGGGACGCGCTGGAGGCGATCGCCGACCAGGCGATCCTGCGCGGCACCGGCGCGCGCGGGCTGCGGGCCATCATGGAGGAGGTGCTGATGTCCGTGATGTACGAGGTTCCCTCGCGCCAGGACGTCGCCCGCGTGGTGGTCACCGGCGACGTGGTCTCCAAGCACGCCATCCCCACCCTGGTGCCGCGCGACATGATCAAGCGCGAGCGCCGGGAGAAGAGCGCCTGACCCGAGGCCTCCGCGACACGGGAGGGGGGCGGGCCCCCGGGCCCGGCGGGGGGGCCCCCCCGCCACACGCCGGCGCACGGGGGGGC
>NZ_JBSHAP010000292.1:0-1690 GCF_053611565.1 Kitasatospora sp. NPDC054795 | reverse complement strand
CGGCTCCTGGGGGAGCAGCAGCCAGAGGGCCAGGTAGAGGAGGAACTGGGGGCCGGGCAGCAGGCAGGAGAGCAGGAAGATCAGCCGGACGGTCCACGGGGTCAGGCCGAAGCGTTCGGCGATCCCGGCGCAGACGCCGGCGATGACGCGGTTGTGGCGGGGACGGGCGAGGCGCGCGGTCATGGTCGTCTCCGTGTGGTGGCGGCCCGGTCCGGCCGGTCCGGCGGGCTGCTTCCATACTCCGTCGCCGGCGGCCCCCGGTCCTCCGTCCGGCAGGTGATTCTCCGCCCCGAAGGGTCACCGGGTAGGCGTAGCCGGACGTCGGGGTCGGCCTCAGGGTGACCCCGAGGGCCGAGGGCCGGAACGTGCGTCCGGGCCCGTCCGAAGTGGCCGGGCCGGCTCGGTAGGATGCTGCCGATCGCAGTCGGCCGGGGGGCGGACGAGAAGCCCGACTTCGTTGTGGAACGACCTCTCGCGCAAGCGATTTCACGTCCTGATGGGTTCTGTCCCGCATTCTCTCGTGAGGTTGAATTGCGCATTCGGCATCGCAGATTCCTGACCGCGACCGCCGCCGTCACGCTGGCCTCCGGCCTGGCCGCCGTCGAGGGCCCGGCCGTCCTCGCCGCGCCGCAGGCCGTCGCGGTGGTCCCGGGCACCCGGACCCGTCCCTCGCCGGTCACGATCACCTTCGGGGGGCTTCCCGGCACCGTCACGGCGGGTGGCGCGGCGGTGGAGTTCACCGCGACGCTCCGGAACACCGCCGACCACCGGCTGGACGTCCCGTCCTCGTTCTTCGGCCTCGCGGACACCGGCGCCGGTGCCGGTGTCGGTGTCGGGCGGGGCTACTTCCGGCTGGAGTACCGGTCGCCCGGCGCCGCCCAGTGGCAGGACGCCGGGGTGAACGCCGCGGGCACCGGCGCCCGCTGGGCGCTCGACCAGCCCGCCGTGCTGTCGCTGGCGGCCGGCGCCGAGGCCGTCTACCGGCTGCGGCTCACCGTCACCGCCGACGCCCCTGCCGGGCGGGTGACGCCGGGCTTCGACTCCGTGGTCTCGGACCCGGCCCTGCCGCCGGAGCAGCGCACCACCGGTGCGGAGAGCGGCCACCCGGACCTGGTCGTCGCCCCGGCGGCGGCGCCGACCACGGTGCCGACCACGGCGCCGGCCACCCCGGCGGCCACCGCGGAGGTCGGGTTCGAGGGCGTGCCCGCCTCGTTCACGGTGGGCGGGGAGGCGAAGCCGTTCACGCTGGTCCTCACCAACCGGAGCGGCCGGGACCTGCGGGTCGTGCCCGCGGTCGTGTTCCAGGGGGCGGCCGAACTCCCTTCGAGCACCGTCAAGTTCGAGTTCCGTGCCGCCGACGGGCAGTGGCGGGAGGCCACCTCGGCCGACAGCCCGGGGCACCCGGCCTGGCTGTGCCTCGGGCTGCGGACCGGGGACCGGAACGCCGACGTCATCGCGCTGGCGAAGGGCGGGAGCCGCACCGTCGAGGTCCGGCTGGCCTTCACCAGGGACGCGCCGATCCTGTTCGAGTCCCTGGTCGCCGTCGCGGACACCCTGCCGGAGCCGGGCGAGAGCGCGGCCGAGGCGGTCGGCGCCGCGGCCGACTTCATCACCGTGTCCGCGACGGGTCCCACCGCCAGGGCCGCTCCGGCGTTCCAGGACCCCGACCCGGGCCCGGCGGCGCCGGAGC
>NZ_JBSHAP010000291.1:0-1691 GCF_053611565.1 Kitasatospora sp. NPDC054795 | reverse complement strand
TCGCGTCACCCCTCGGTTGATGTCGTGCTCATGATGTAGCGGGTGAGGTCGCTGGGGTCGATGAGGCGGGCGGGGATCGGTTCGCTGTGGTGGCCGTGTCGCTGCAGGAGGGGCAGGGCCTGCTGGATGAGGGCGCGGATCTGGTTCTCGCCGACGCGGAAGAGGTGGGCGGTCAGGGAGCGGGACAGGCCGCGCTGGTCCAGGACGGCGGCCCAGATGATGTTCTCGGTGGTCAACTTGCGGTGGCGGGGCCGCTGTTCGGGCGGGAGCGTGTCGATGGCCAGGCGGATCTGTGCGGTGAGGTGGTCGAGTTCGTAGCGGGTGAGGCCGGTCAGGGCGGGGTGGGTGGTCAGGGCGGTGTCGAAGGTGTGGGCGGCGCGGGGGTGGGAGCGGCGTCCGGCCGGCTGCTGCGGCACTGCCGGGGCGCCGGGCTGCGGCGGGATGCTGTAGTTCCAATCCCCGTGGAATGCGTGGTGATTGACGGTGAGGGCGGCGACGTGGCGGGCGCCGATCTCAATGCCGGTGGGGTAGCTCCCGGTGTCGAGACGGGCGGTGACGCGCAGGCCGGTCGCGGTGGTCGTCGAGGCGATGAGGTTAAGGGCGACTTCGTAGCTGGTCAGGGGCCGGGCTCGCCAGTTCATGGAGATGAAGGAGAACAGGCGGTGTTCGACCTTGTTCCATTTTGACGTCCCCGGCGGCAGGTGGCAGACGGTGATCTCCAGGCCGGTGGCGGTGGCGAGGGCGGCGAGGTTCGCCTTCCAGGCCTTGCCGCGGGAGCTGTTCGAGCCGCCCCCGTCGGCGGTGATCAGTAGCTGCTTCGCATCGGGATAGGCGGCGCGGCCCTCTTCGTCCCACCAGCGGCGTAGGGCCGCGACGGCGAAGGCGGCCGTGTCGTGGTCAGTGCCGACGACGACGTAGCCGGTGTTGCGGCCCAGGTCGTAGATGCCGTAGGGGATCGCGGTGCCGACGGCCTGGGAGGGGAAGTCGTGGTCGAGGACCTCCACCGGCTCGCCGGGCGGCGTCCACTCCCGGCCCGGCCGGGCGAACAGGCCGATCTGCTCCTTCTTCTTGGTGTCGACGCTGACGACGGGGTCGCCCGCATCGAGGAACCGCTGCACGGTCTCGTTCAGGTGGCGGAACTGGGCGTCACGGTCGGGATGGGAGCTGCCGGCCAGGACGCGGGCATTGCCGCGCAGGCTGTACCCGGCCTCCTTCAGCATCGCGGCCACGGTGTCGCGGCCCACTTCCCGTCCCTGGGAGGCGAGTTCGTCCGCGAGGCGGGTCAACGATTTCGTGGTCCACGTCAGCGGCCCTATCGGGTCGCCCCGCGTGCTGTCGGCGACCAGGGCCAGGAGCGCCTCCCGCAGTCCGGGGTCCTTCGAGGCGGCCGACGGGCGCCCGGCCCCGACGCGGCGGATCCGACCGTCCGGGGCGGCGTCCTCCTCCAGGTCGGCCAGGCCGCGGGAGACACAGCCCTTCGAGACGCCGGCAGCCTCGGCCACGGCCGCGATCCCACCGTGCCCCAACTGGCGGGCCTCCGCGCCGTACAGCAGCCGCCGCTGTCGCTCGTCCAGGTGCGGCACGACCGCCTCGAACTTCGCCCGCAGCGGACCGATCAACTCATCGAAACGACGCATACCACATCAACGAGCCCAAGTCCCGGAAGCAATCCCTTGATTACCGACGGCTCC
>NZ_JBSHAP010000290.1:0-1832 GCF_053611565.1 Kitasatospora sp. NPDC054795 | reverse complement strand
TGACGCCCACTTCAGAGGGCGGAATGAGAGATTAAGTCCGTTCTGTCGTCGCCTGAACGTGTGGCCTTGCCGCCTCCGGCAGATCGCGGGGCTGGCGCCGTGCTGAGGTGACTGCGTGAGTGACCGCAAGCCCTACAAGAGCGACTTATCCGACGAACGCTGGGCGCTGATCGAGCCGGTGATCACCTCGTGGAAGGTCCAGCATCCCTCGGTCAGCGGCCACGAAGGCCGCTACGAGATGCGGGAGATCGTCAACGCCCTGCTCTACCAGTCCCGGACCGGCTGCCAGTGGGACTACCTCCCACACGACCTTCCACCCGCCGGTGCGGTGAAGTACTACTTCTACACATGGCGCAATGACGGCACCGACCAGGTCATTCACGACCTGCTGCGCTGGCAGGTCCGCGAGAAGAGGGGCCGATTAGCCGACCCCAGCCTGGTGGTGCTCGACACCCAGAGCCTGCACGCGGCGGCCGGGGTGCCGGCCGAGACGACGGGACGCGACGCGGCGAAGAAGGTGCCCGGCCGCAAACGGGGACTCGCCGTGGACGTGCTTGGCCTGGTGATCGCCGTGGTCGTGCTGGCGGCCTCCGTCCACGACAACGCCTTCGGCACCGCTCTGCTCGACAAGGTCGCAGCAAGCAGTGACGGCACCGTGACGAAGGCTCTGGTGGACCAGGGGTTCGAAAAGACCGTCGTGGACCACGGCCAGCAAGTGGGCATCGACGTCGAAGTCGTCGAGCGCAAACCGGCCGAGACCGGGTTCGTCCCGCAGCCGATCCGCTGGCGAGTGGAGCAGACGAACGGGATCTTGATGCTGCATCGGCGGCTGGTACGCGACTACGAGCACCGCCCCGCCTCGGCCGAGTCCCGGGTCTACTGGGCGATAAGCGACGTGATGGTTGGCCGGCTGACCGGCGGCGCGACGTCATGGCGCGGCGCGTGACCAGTGGGGACCTGACCCTGGGGGCGGTGCTGGTACGTCTGGAGGAGCGCGAGCGGGAGATCGCCGCGCAGGCCGAAGAGACCCGCGAGCAGATCACGCGGCTCACCGCCGTGCTGGACGAGCTCGGCCGGGCCGCCGAGGAAGTGCGGATCACCCGCAAGACGCTGCTGGAGCTGCCCGACCCGGCCCGTCCGCGCCGTCGGCGTCCGCCCCGAAGCTGCCGGACGGGGCGGCCTACCAGGAAATCATGGCGGTGTTCGCCCAGGCAGACGGTCCGCTGCGGGCACGGGGCGTGTGCGAGGCGATGGATCTGGACCCCGCTCCGAACAACATCAACAACGTCCGTTTGAAGCTCAAGCGCCTGACCGGGCGCAACATCCTGGCCGAGACCGAACCGGGCTTGTTCGCCCTGCCACGACCGTAGCCGTCCGGCAAGCAGCCCTGACCAGCGCGCCTACTCGAGGTCTGAGCTCGAATCGGCCGATGAATCAAGGCCCGTCGCCTCGGACGGCGTGGCCTTGATGCTCCCCGGAGCCCAGCCGAGGACTTCCTCGAACCTGCGGGCAACGGCCGGAGTGGGCAGGTCCCCACGGTCGCGTTCGAAGGTCCTAATGGTCGCGTGACTCAGCCAGGTGCGTCGTGCGAGCTCACGCTCCGAGATCCCTTCGGCTTCACGGAACTCAACGAGGGCTCGCGCCAGCCGTGCCGATTCCTCACTCATGACCGGAGTATGTCGCAGAGCCCTGGCTGCGGACAGCCTTCTGGCTCGGCCCCAGGCTGCGAGGGCAGCAGCAGGCCCCCGCTAACTGCTCTTCCCCGCAGGCCGATCACGAGACAGAGAAAAATCGGGCAAATCTTTTCATACCGCCCTCTCAGAGCTATCCCC
>NZ_JBSHAP010000289.1:0-1871 GCF_053611565.1 Kitasatospora sp. NPDC054795 | reverse complement strand
TCGGGGGCCCCCCCCCGCGCCCGCCCCGGGGGCCGGGGGGGGGCCCGGGGGTACGGGCGTGGCCGCTCGGCGGCGGCCGGCGGCCGGGGACGGGGGCTGGCGCGCGGTCGCGCCGCTGGTCCCGACCCTGGCCGGGCCGGCCCACGGCGTCAGCGACGGCCTGAGGTTCCGCTCCCGGCTCACCGCCTGGCAGGACCCCTCGCTCTGCGGTCCGCTCGGCCACGCGGTCCTGCCGACCGCCCCGGTCGGCATCCTGCGGGCGGTGGCGAGGCCGGGTGCCCCGGCCCCCGTCCGCACGCGCGGGGACGAGTTGGTCGTGCCGGTCGTGCCGGTCGTCCCGAGCGAGGCCGGGGCCGAAGTGCCGCCGGAGAACGGGCCGTCGGGCGCGGCGCGGTCGGCGCGACAGGCGCGTCCGGTCCAGCGGTCCGTCCGGCTGCGACGGCTTCCGGTGCGGTCCGGGCCGCGCCCGGCCCGCGCGGGCGGGGTCGACCTGCGCGCGGCGGCCGAGCGTGCCGACGGCGGTGTGCCGAGGCCCGCCGCGGCGACACCCGGCACGGCGGCGCCCGGTGTATCCGTACCGGGCGGGTCGAAGTCCGCTGCGGTGAGGGGAAGTTCGCCGAAGCCCGAAGGGCCGCAGGCCGCCAGTGGCCCGCTCGGTGCGGCGACGCCCGAAGCGGCCGCCGCCTCCCCGCGCCCGAACCACTCTGCGGTCCGGGCCGACCGGCCGGTGCGGCCGCGTCCCGTCGGGGCCCCGCTGGTCGTGGCTCGGCGGCCCAGCCTGCTGACCGCGCGCCCCGTGGCGGCCGTCCCGGGGCAGGGCAGGGCACCGGCCGCCGTCACCGAACCGGCGAGCCGGGGGGCGGGCGCGCCGCGGCCCGCGGCGACGACGGAAGAGCCGGCCGAGGGTACGCGCCGCCCGCCCGCGAGCGGCGGAGCCGCCGAACGGCCGGCGCCAGGCCCGGCCGACAACTCCGCGCCCACGCGGAACGGGCCGGCCGACGGCACCCCCGTCCAGCGCGCCGCCGTGCCCGGCGCCGGCGCACCCGCCCGCCCGGTTCTCGGCGCGCCGCTGACCGCGCTGCCCGCGAGCGCCACACCTCTGGCCGTCGACGGCTCCCGGGCCTCCGGCACCGCCTCGGCCGGGCCGGCCATGCCCGTCGTCCCCGCCGACGCGGGGCCCACCCGTACTGAGACGGGCAGCTCGGCCGATGCCCGGCCGTCCGGAGGCGGGGGCCGGGACGCCGGCGCCGCCCGACGCACCGCCACGGCCGGCGAGCCCGCCCGCCCGGCACCCGTTCGCCCCGAGCACGGGTCCGCCGGGGGCGCGGCCGTTCAGCGCGCGCGGTCCGGGGCCGGTACGCCCGTACCGTCCTCGTCATCCCCCGATCGCGCCCTGCCGGGCCGGCCCGATCCGGCCCCTGCCCGCCGCAGCGGACCCGCCGAGGGCGCGCCCGTTCAGCGCGTACTGCCCGGGGCCGGTACGGCCGCACCGTCGACGCCGACCCCCGACCGCGCCGCACCACTCCCGCCCGACCCGACCCCCGCCCGTACGCGCGGAGGCCTGGGCGCGCCGCTCGACGCGCTGCCGCCGACGGCGGCCGTGGCCGGGGGCACCGCTCCGCTGCTCGGCGGGCGCCGACCGGTCCGGCGGATCGCGGCCCCGGCGACCGGCGACGCGGCCTCTGCCGCCGCCCCCGCCGTAGTCCCTGCCGCGGCCTCGCCGGTGGCCGGTGAGGGGCTGCCCGTGCAGCGCGCCCCCCGGAGCCCCGGCGACGGCCCGGCCGAGGCGACGTCCTCCGTCCGGACCGGCGGTGACGGGCGATCGGCCGGTCCGGCCGTCCCGGCCGGGACGGCCGGACCGGCCGATCGCC
>NZ_JBSHAP010000288.1:0-1910 GCF_053611565.1 Kitasatospora sp. NPDC054795 | reverse complement strand
GCCCTCGCGGCGCCCGCCCCCCCCACCGTGGCGAGCGCCGCGGACTGCACACCCGCCCAGGTCGTGGCCAACGGCGGCTTCGAGTCCGGCAGTTCGCCCTGGACGGCGCCGAGCGGCGCGATCACCGCCGACAGCGGCCAGAGCGCGCACTCCGGCAGTTCCTACGCCTGGCTCGACGGCTACGGCTCCAGCCACACCGACACCCTCTCGCAGTCCGTCACGCTCCCCGCCGGGTGCGGCACCGCGACGCTCGGCTTCTGGCTGCACGTCGACACCGCCGAGACGACCGCCAGTACGGCCTACGACAAGCTGACCGTCAAACTCGGCTCCACCACGGTGGCCACCTACTCCAACCTGGACGCCCGGAGCGGGTACGTGCACAAGACCGTCGACGTCTCCGCCTTCGCCGGCCAGACCGCGACGCTCGCCTTCACCGGCGTCGAGGACGCCAGCCTGCAGACCAGCTTCGTGCTGGACGACGTCACCCTGGACGTCTCCGGCGGCGGGACCACCCCCCAGCCCGGCGACCCGACCCGCACCCCGGCCGCACCGGCGTACACCGTCGACCTCAGCAGCGACGCCTCCGGCGGCAGTTGGACCGGGCACGAGAGCGTGACCTTCAGCAACGCCTCGCCCGCCGCGCTGAACGAGGTGTACCTGCGGCTGTGGGACAACGCCCACGGCAGCTGCCCCAGCACCCCGATCACGGTCACCAACGTGACCGGCGGCACGCCCTCCCCGCTCACGGTGAACTGCACCGCGCTCAAGATCACCCTGCCGGCCCCGCTCGCCCAGGGCCAGAGCGGTACCGTCGGCTTCGACCTCGGCATCACCGTGCCGAGCGGCGCGGACCGCTTCGGCCACGACGGCGCGTACAACTTCCTCGGCAACGCCCTGCCCGTCCTGG
The DNA here is from genome assembly GCF_053611565.1 of Kitasatospora sp. NPDC054795. Taxonomy (NCBI): domain Bacteria; kingdom Bacillati; phylum Actinomycetota; class Actinomycetes; order Kitasatosporales; family Streptomycetaceae; genus Kitasatospora; species Kitasatospora sp. NPDC054795. The sequence goes on along the minus strand of NZ_JBSHAP010000288.1, from coordinate 1,003 downwards.
CGATACGGGACGCGGCCGGCTGGCACCTCGACCCGTACACCAACAACGGCGAGTCCTTCTACTCGGTGGCCTCGGACTTCACCGTCACCCTGGACCACCCGACCGGCCTGCTGGTGCCCGCGACCGGCACCTCGGTGGACACCCCCGGCACGACCGGCCGGACCGTCACCAAGGCGACCGCGAGCAAGGTGCGCGACTTCGCGTGGGGCGCCGGACCGTTCACCAGGATCTCCGGCACCTCGGCGGCCGGGGTGAAGGTCAACGTCTACTCGGTGGCGGGCATCAGCGCGGCCGACTCCACGTCGATGCTCTCCACCGCGACCTCGGCGGTCGACGCCCACGCCCAGCGCTTCGGTGCCTACCCGTACGGCGAACTGGACGCGGTGATCGACAACAACTTCTGGTTCGGCGGCATGGAGTACCCGGGCTTCGTCCTCGACCTGGTCAGCACCACGGCGCTCACCCACGAGATCGGCCACCAGTGGTGGTACGGCATCGTGGGCGACGACGAGTACAACAGCCCCTGGCTGGACGAGGCCTTCACCGACTACGCCACCGATCTCGCCCTCGGCAAGACCGGCAACGGCTGCTGGAACAGCGTCTCCTGGGCCTCCTCGGCGGAGAAGATCACCAACTCGATGGCGTACTGGGACGCCAACTCCTCGCGCTACTCCACGGTCGTCTACGGCTACGGCAAGTGCGCCCTGCACGACCTGCGCCGGACGATCGGCGACACCGCGATGACCACGCTGCTGCGCAACTACGCGCAGGCGCACTGGAACGGCGTCTCCACCACCGCGGAGTTCAAGGCCGCGGCCCAGGCCGCCACCACCGTGGACCTGACCTCCTTCTGGAGCCAGCACCGCATCGACGGCTGAACCCGGGCAGCCCGTGGCGCCGCCCCCCGCTCCCGCCGGGGGCGGCGCCCGGCGGCGTCCCCCCGCGGTCCGGGTGGCGGCCACTTCGCGTCCCCCGGCGGCCCCCTGTCGGCACCCGGGGCCGG
>NZ_JBSHAP010000287.1:0-1964 GCF_053611565.1 Kitasatospora sp. NPDC054795 | reverse complement strand
GGCGCGTCCGGCGCGGACCGCGGGCACGGTCGTCAAGGACGAGGGCGAGGGCGGCAAGTCGCTCGCCGCCTTCCTCGCCGACCAGAAGTTCATCTGAGCCGGCGCGCCCACCCACCCACCCCCTGCCACAGCGAAACACGGAGACATTGAGCAATGGCTGAGATTCTCGTTCTGGTGGACCACGCCGACGGTGCGGTCCGCAAGCCGGCCCTGGAGCTGCTGACCCTGGCCCGCCGCATCGGCGAGCCGTCCGCCGTCGTCCTCGGTGCCGGTGCGGCCGCGGCCGGCATCGCGGCGAAGGCCGGCGAGTACGGCGCGGTGAAGGTGTACGTCGCCGACGGCGCCGAGTTCGCCGACCAGCTGGTCGTCCCCAAGGTGGACGCCCTGGCCCAGATCGCCGGTGCGGGCGATGTCGCCGCCGTGCTGGTGACGTCCTCCGGCGAGGGCAAGGAGGTCGCCGCGCGCGTCGCGCTGCGGATCGGCTCCGGCATCATCACCGACGCCGTCGACCTGCGCGCCGGCGACCAGGGCCCGATCGCCACCCAGTCGGTGTTCGCCGCCTCGTACACCGTCGACTCCCGGGTGAGCAAGGGCGCGCCGGTCATCACCGTCAAGCCGAACGCCGTCGCCCCGGAGGCCGCCCCGGCGGCCGGTGCGGTGGAGAACGTCGCCGTCGCGTTCACCGGCAACGCGGCCAAGGTGACCTCGCGCACCCCGCGCGTGTCCTCCGGCCGCCCGGAGCTGACCGAGGCCGCCATCGTGGTCTCCGGCGGCCGCGGCGTCGGTGCCGCCGAGGGCTTCGGCGTGGTCGAGGAGCTCGCGGACGCGCTGGGCGCGGCCGTCGGCGCCTCGCGCGCGGCGGTGGACGCCGGCTGGTACCCGCACAGCAGCCAGGTCGGCCAGACCGGCAAGCAGGTCTCCCCGCAGCTGTACGTGGCCAACGGCATCTCCGGCGCGATCCAGCACCGGGCCGGCATGCAGACCTCGAAGACCATCGTGGCCGTCAACAAGGACTCGGAGGCCCCGATCTTCGAGCTCGCGGACTACGGCGTGGTCGGCGACCTCTTCGAGGTGCTGCCGCAGCTCACCGCCGAGGTGAAGGCCCGCAAGGCCTGATCCCCGGACGACAGCGGAGGGCGTGGCGCCGAGTGGTACTCGGTGCCACGCCCTCCGTCGTTCTCCCTCGTTCTCCGGTAGCGCTCCGGGCGCGCCGTCCGCCCCGCCCGCCGCACGATCCCCCAGCGGATCACTCCGCGACGAAGGCCGCGAGGTGCTGGGTGGCGAGGTGCTGGGTGAAGCCGCCCTGGGCGGGCGGCAGCGGGCGCGGCTCGGTGTCCTGCACCGGCGGTGGCGGCTCCATCGGCAGCAGCCGCAGTTCCGGCTGGTCGGAGCCGGGGGAGGGGAGCAGCCGCACCCGGGTGCCGACCGGCACGGTGCTGCGCATCCCGTCCACGATGCACCAGACGTCGAAGCCCTCCGCCATGCGGATCAGGGACTTCTGACGGACCAGCGGCGTCCGGGCCTGCTCGACCGCGCAGCGCCGCACCACGCCGGTGCCCTCGCTGGGCTCCAGCCTGAGGTCGGTGGATCCGCAGGTGGGGCAGAGCAGCCGCTGGAAGGTCGGGTTGTTGCACCACGTGCAGCGCTGGAAGTACAGCGTCGTGCTGCGGGTGTCGGCATCGATGGCTGAGTGGATCACGCTGTCATCTCCCTGCGCTCGGACCGGCTCGTTCGGCAGAAGTTCGGCACGAAAAGGATAGGGAACTCAGTACCGCGAAGGGAAGGCACTGAGTTCCCTTTTTGCCGCGCGCATGCATAATGAAGGGTACTGAGTACCGTCGTGAAACAGGAGTGGCGATCATGAGCCAGGACTTCGATCTCTTCCGGATCTCCGAGGAGCACGGGATGCTCCGTGAGGCGGTGCGTTCGCTGGCCGAGGCGAAGATCGCTCCGTTCGCGGCGGA
>NZ_JBSHAP010000286.1:0-2006 GCF_053611565.1 Kitasatospora sp. NPDC054795 | reverse complement strand
GTGTTCTTACTGGTCATGCGGGGTGGGACTCCTGTCGTTCCCTCTAGGCTAACCCGACAAATCGGGGCGTTTCACGCCACGCTGTCACAGAGGGCTCCTGCGGGGTGGCGGCCGGGACGGGCACTGGTTACTGAGGGCCGCAGGTCAGGGACGGTCCTCGTGGTGGCCGCACAGCCACGCCAGCGCCTGGTAGGTACCCAGGGCGTACGCGGGGTCCGTGCGCTCTTCCAGGGCACCGCGCAGGCGGACCGCGGCGGCCTGGCATTCGGCCAGCAGCTGCGCCCGGCACGGCCCGGTGGCCCCGAGCGCGGCAACAGCGGTGACCGGTGCCGCGATCTGGGCTCCTGTGGCCCACCGGTAGGCCCCCAGGACCCCGTGGTCGAACCCGCCCCAGGGCTGGGGGCGCCGATTGGCGGTCTCGATCGCGTCGAACACCTCGTCCAGCGGGCGCACCCCCACCGCCGGGATCGTTGTCTCATCACTGGTCATGCCCGCAACCTACGACGACTCGCGGCCACCCGCCGCCGGGCCCAACAGCCGGATAGTGGACCGGCAAGGTTCCGGGCTGTCGGATCCGGCGCAACCGGGTGAACCGCCCTGCCAGGCAGCGGCCCAAAAGCCGAACGCGGCATCGCCGCGGCGGTCCCGCGCCAAGCCCTCGAACGCTCCGGGGCCCCACTCTGAACGGCGCTTTCGCGCTGCAGTGGCGCCAGAGCACAACCGAGCGCTGCCCCCGGCGGATCGCTCAGTCGCTTTCCGCAGGCAACGCAACCCGGCGTACCTGCCCGGCCTCCAGTTCGACGACGACGGCCAGCACCGGATGCAACCAGCGGACCCGAACGCCGACGACCTGGCGGCCGCCCTCGTCCAGGTCCGCCTCCATCCTGCCGAGCGGCTCCGGCGGGGAACCGCCGCCGCGGCAAGGAGGCGTGCCCACGAAGCCGGCTCCTGACCCCGTCCAAGCAGCCCACATCCAGGACACGACATGCCCTCACCAGATGACCGGTGCCGCAGATGGACCATGCCACCGCCATTACCCGGATCTGACAAGCGATCCACGGCTTCCGTGTCCAACCGCGTCACCGACGTCCGGACCGGCCCCGTCGTCCAGGCCGGCCAGACCGGCGACATCCACTTCCATCCCGCCGGGCCAACCCCTACCGCTCCCCGGCAACTCGCCTCGGTCACCAGGTTGTTCACCGACCGCGAGCACGACGCGGTCGCCCTGGACCGGCTGCTCGACCACCAGCTGGAGGGCACCGCGCCGGTGATCGTGATCACGGTGCCCGGCGGGATCGGCAAGAGCGCCCTCGCCGCTCGCTGGGGCCGCCGGCATGCCGAGCGCTACCCGGACGGACAGCTCCTCGTCCATCTGCGCGCCGACAGCGACTGCGACCCGGCCCCGGCCACCGAGACCGCCCGGTCCCTGCTGATAGGTCTCGGCACAGAAAGAAAGCAACTTCCCTGGCAGGCCGCTGATTTGCAGGCACTCTGCCGCTCCGTCGCGGCCACCCGACGGCTGCTGGTGGTACTGGAAGATGCCGCTACCGCCGAGCAGGTGATTCCACTGGTCCCCGCCAACGCCGACTGCCTGGCCGTCGTCACCAGCCGCTCGCCGATGCCCGCACTCGCCGCCCACGGCGCGCACCACCACTATCTGGCCCCGCTCACGCCCACCCACTCCGCCCGGCCACTCGCTCGCATCCTCGGCAACGACCGGGTCCGCGCGGAGCCGGACGCCGCCAAAGCCCTCACCCGTGTCTGCGAGGGCAACCCGCCGGCCCTGAGCCTGGCCGCCGAGATCTCGCGACGAACCGCGGCTCTCTGCAGTACAGGTGCCCGCCGTCGGCAACGAGTTCGACCTCGACGTCCGCACCGTCGAAACCGCAGACGCGGCCAGCCTGGAGGTGCTCACCGACGACAGCTCCGGCTTCACCTGCGGCCCCGCACCATCGGCGTCCACTGATCCATCTGGTGGTGCCGCCGGAAGGAGCGCTCCTTCAGGC
>NZ_JBSHAP010000285.1:1824-2092 GCF_053611565.1 Kitasatospora sp. NPDC054795 | reverse complement strand
ATCCCAGTATCGCGCACAGTAACGGCCGGGGCCGCGATCCATGAGGATCGCGGCCCCGGCCTTTTGTCGTCTCGTTCCCGTGCTTCCCCGGGCCCGACCGCTGGAACCACCGGGACAACCGGGGCGGCCGGCGACTCGGCCGGTGGGAACAGGGGTGGGAAAAGAGAAGAGCCGCGTAACGAAGCCCACAACCACGTCCGTAAGCGGCGTCAACGCCAGCCCGGGGGCTAATCGCGCCCCACCACGCCCCTCCCCCTTTCATGACGGC
>NZ_JBSHAP010000285.1:0-1814 GCF_053611565.1 Kitasatospora sp. NPDC054795 | reverse complement strand
TACACACCCCCCGCGGGGGGGCGGGCGCCGGGGGGGGTGGTACGTGGGGTGTTAAAATACATCCCCCGCGTACGGACGCCCTCACCGACGTCCGTACGCGGCGTCTCCGCCTGCCGGGGCGCTCTGCGCGCCGCTCCTCGCCCGTCCGCGTGTCATCGCGGCCGCGGCCTCCCCGGCGGCACCGCTCCCCGTCCCCAGGGGATCGGTGCCCGTCTTCGACCGGCCTCGGGGCCGGTGTCCTTCATTCCCCGCTCAGCGGGTGATCAGATCGGCGACGGCCTGGGCCTGGTTCGCCATCTGCTCCCACCCGCCGAACAGCAGCACCAGGAGCACGGCGCACGGCAGGGCCATGGCCAGCGCCACGGCGGGGTGCCGCGTGGGCTGCTCGGTGGACCGGGAGTGGACGGAGGCCGGCCGACGGCGGGGGGTTCCCGTGATCTGCGGTGCCATGTCCTTGCTCCTGATCCGGTCGAGTTGGCGCGGTGGACGGCTTACCTCGGGGGACGAGCTCCCCGTCCACCGCTGGACACAACGCTATTGGCCGGAGGGTCCTCCGGGCGTCATGCCGTCGTACTGTTCCTCGGACGTCCGGGAGGATGACGATCCGACTCGGGTCCTACTACCGCAGGGGGACGGAAGGCTCATCCGACCCCCGAGGGAACCCTGAGGGGCAACCCCGAGAAGCCCTTCGACGCCCTTGTGACCTGCAGGTCAACGCAAGATCCGACAATCGCACGGTGGCTTCAGGTGTTGCGTATCAGCACACCGCAGCGGGCAGTCCGTAAGCTGTGCCAGACAGGAACTGACGATGGCCCAACCGACGGGGCCTCACCCACAGGCTGACGGGGAACGAAACATGGCGATGATGCGGCTGAGGCGTGAGGACCCCCGCATCGTCGGGCCGTACCGCCTGCACCGGCGACTGGGCGCCGGCGGCATGGGCGTGGTCTACCTCGGCTCCGACCGCCGCGGGCAGCGCGTCGCCCTCAAGCTGATCCGCGCCGAGCTCGCCGAGGACCAGGAGTTCCGCACCCGCTTCGCCCGCGAGATCGCCGCCGCCTCCCGGATCCGGGGCGGCTGCACCGCGCGCGTGGTCGGCTCGGACATCGAGACCGAACGGCCCTGGCTGGCCACCGCGTACGTGCCGGGGCCCTCGCTCTACAAGCGGGTCGGCGACGAAGGACCGCTCAACTGGCCCGAGGCCGCCCGGATCGGGGCCGCGCTCGCCGACGGACTGGTCAAGGTGCACGAGGCGGGAGTGGTCCACCGGGACCTCAAGCCGTCCAACATCCTGCTCTCGCCCCGAGGCCCGCGGATCATCGACTTCGGCATCGCGTGGTCGCGCGGCGCCAGCACGCTCACCCACGTCGGCACCGCGGTCGGCTCCCCCGGCTTCCTCGCGCCCGAGCAGGTCCGCGGGGTCGCCGTCACACCCGCCACCGACGTCTTCGCCTTCGGGGCCACCCTCGCGTACGCACTCACGGGGGACACCCCGTTCGGATCCGGGGCGTCCTCCGAAGTGATGCTGTACCGGGTCGTCCACGAGGAGCCCGACCTCTCCGCCGTGCCGCCGCAACTGGCGCCGCTGATCCGGGCCTGCCTGGCCAAGGAACCCGCCGAACGCCCCGGAGCCGCCGCGCTGCACGAGCGGCTCAGCGAACTGGCGGCGCGCGGTGCGGCCGCCGGGAACCCCGGCGGCGCCCGCGGCACACGACCTGGACGGGCCGCCCCCGCACCCGCTCCGGCCCAGCCGGAGAACGGCCGGCAGAGCGCGCCGGCCCCCGGACGCCCGCCCGAGCCGCCCGCCGCGGCAC
>NZ_JBSHAP010000284.1:0-2162 GCF_053611565.1 Kitasatospora sp. NPDC054795 | reverse complement strand
CCTAATTCGTTGATAGCGGATCGGTGTAGCCAGGGGGCCACGGTCGGTCCGTTCGAATGCTGGGGCCGTGACGCCTTCGCCCACCCGGGCGCCGGTGATGCCTTGGGATAGACCGGCGCGCGGCCTCAGCACTCGCGGTGGTGGCGGTCGCGTGGGCGCCGGGCGGATGCCTGGCCAGCGCCCGGCCTCACGGCCTAATCCAAGAGAGGCGGCGTCCGGCGTCCTCGGGGCCGCCACCGTGTTGGGAAGGGGTGTTGACGATTCGAGGGCGCCGAGCGGACGCCTACCTGCCGCCTGGTCCGTTGAGGCCTCAGGGCAGACGCGCGGCGCTTGGCGTCCCCGAGTCGTCAACACCCAACTCGTCTGTAGCTCGTTGGTGTTGGTGGTGTGAGCCCGCCGCACGGTGACCTCTTGTTTCGCCCGAGCCGCCCGAGCTCCCGCGAAAGACCGGGGCCCGTGAGGTGCGCTGGTGCCACGAACGGCTAGTGAGGTGGCGGACCGACCGGGCGGTCGAGTCCTGGAATTAGGTCGCTGCGTGGCCCGCATGTGCTCGTGACCAGCGCAAATATCCGCGCTCTGGGGAGGGAACAACTTGATCTACTGCGGCATTGACTGGGCCGAGCGAACGCACGACGTCGCCCTGGTCGACGACGCCGGTCAGCTCCTGGCCAAGCGGCACATCACCGATGACGCGGCCGGCTACAAGCTGCTGCTGGACCTGCTCGCCGAGTACGGCGACACCGAGGAGGCCCCGATCCCGGTCGCGATCGAGACTTCCCGCGGCCTGCTGGTCGCCGTCCTGCGGACCGGCAGGCGCAAGGTGTTCGCGATCAACCCGATGGCTGCCGCCCGCTACCGCGACCGGCACAGCGTCTCCCGCAAGAAGTCCGACCCGGGCGACGCACTTGTGCTGGCGAACATCCTGCGCACCGACATGCATGCCCACCGGCCGCTGCCCAACGACAGCGACCTGGCCCGCGCGATTGCCGTCCTGGCCCGCGCCCAGCAGGACGCGACCTGGAACCGGCAGCAGTTGGCCAACCAGCTCCGTTCCCTGCTGCGTGAGTACTACCCGGCCGCGCTCGCGGCCTTTGAGCCGTGGAGAAATGGGCTCTGTCGGCCGGAGGCTCAGGAGGTCCTCAAGGCAGCCCCCACCCCGGCGAAGGCCGCACGCCTGACCCGAACGCAGCTCGCCGCCGCGCTGAAGCGGTCCGGCCGCAAGCGCGGTATCGAGACCGAGGTCGAGCGGCTGCGGGAGGTCTTCCGCGCCGACTGGGCCCACCAGCCCGCCACGGTCGAGGAGGCACTTGGCCGCCAGATGCTCGCCCTGCTGGGCCAGCTCACCGCAGCCTGCGCCGCTGCCGACGATCTCACGGAGGCCGTCGAGGAGGTGTTCCCCCAGCACCCGGACGCCGAGATCATCTGCAGCTTCCCCGGCCTCGGCACCCAGCTCGGCGCCCGGGTGCTGGCCGAGATCGGCGACGACCGGCAGCGGTTCGCCGACGCCCGAGGCCTCAAGGCATACGCCGGCGCGTCACCCATCACCCGGGCGTCCGGGAAAAAGTCCAGCGTCACCCGTCGGTGGGTGAAGAACGACCGGCTCAACCACGCCGGCTACCTGTGGGCGTTCTCCGCGATCACCGCCTCACCCGGCGCCAAGGCCCACTACCGCCGTCGCCGCGATGACCACGGCGATTGGCATGCCGCAGCTCAACGCAACCTGTTCAACCGCATGCTCGGCCAGCTCTACCACTGCCTCAAAGCGGGCCGGCACTTCGACGAACGCGCCGCGTTCCCGGTCGCTCTCGCCGCCGTTGCCGCCTGACGCACCGGCCTCCGGCGGGCTGGCTGTCCGTGCCGCTTCCGCCGCCCGGGCCGGGCGGCGAGGCCACTCTGCTGGCCACGGGCGGTCGGGTTTACTGCGCCAGTCATGGAAGTCCGGCTGCCGCCGGACCCGGGCCCCAGGGGGCCCTTTCCATGCCTACGAGTCGCGGTGGTTGGTGCCCATGCCCTACCGAGCTCCGGTGGCGGATGCTTCGGCGCATCGCTCGCGGAATCGGTGGGTGCCGAGCGCAAGCACCGGCCCCGGGGAGATCAACTGTGTTCGAGTCATCCGAAGCCCTGCGGAGATCAACTTGACCCCTCGACTGCGTGAGGTGTCT
>NZ_JBSHAP010000283.1:0-2228 GCF_053611565.1 Kitasatospora sp. NPDC054795 | reverse complement strand
CCCGCCCGGTTCGTCCCCCCCCGCCGGGGGCTGGGCGTACACCACCCATTCAAAGTTTGGGGGGGGGCGGGCTATCCCACGCGCGCGGGGCGCCGACCTGGTGACCTGGTCGGCGCCCGTTTCGAACCCCCTTGCCGCCCGTTCCGCTAGGCGGCGGTCTGCAGCTCCCGGACCGGGACGGCGTGGACCACGGCCGGGGCCGCGTTGTCCTGCTCCGGCGTGAGGTACGGGCGCAGCCGCAGCGCCATGGCGACGACCAGCAGCGTGGAGCCCGCCATGGCCGCCAGGTAGAGCGGCCAGGTGCCGGAGCCGACCAGCAGCACGCCGACGGCCGGGCCGACCGCGATGGCGATCTGCTTCACCAGGGCGTACCCGGCGTTGTAGGTGCCGAGCAGCCGGGCCGGGGCGAGGTCCGCGACGATCGGGCCCATGGTGGGCGCGAGCAGCGACTCGCCGACGCCGAAGAGGGCGTAGATCGAGACGATGGCGACCGTGGCCGCCATGGTCTCGGTCCGTATCAGGCCGGCCACCAGGGCCATCGCCCAGGCGCCGAGCCAGACCACGCCGGCCGCGGCCATCGCGGTGGTGCGGCGGCGCTTGGCGGTGATCCGCACCATGAACATCTGCAGCACCACGATGGTCAGCGCGTTGGCGCCGATCGCGAAGCCGAGGGTGGAGGGCGCGGTGCCGACGGTGTCGGTGGCGAAGGCCGCGACGCCGGACTCGAACTGGCCGTAGCAGGTGAAGAAGATCAGCCCGGCGAGGATGCTGAGCCGCACCATCGCCTTGTCGGCGAGCAGGGCGCGCAGACCGGTCGGGCCGTCGGCCTTCCCGTGGACGGCGGTCAGCTGGGTCCTGGGCATCCGGGCGGTGCCGGTGACCAGGGCGAGGCCGAGGAACGTCACCGCCTCGATGGTGAACAGCCGGGTCAGACTGGCCGGGTCCGACACGTTCACGATCTGCCCGCCGACCAGCGCACCGATGCCCATGCCCAGGTTGACCAGGGTGAACTGGAGCGCGAAGGCGTGCGAGCGGGTGGCCGCCGTGGAGCAGCGGACGATCATCGTGGCGAGCGCCGGCTGGCAGGTGGTGACACCGGCGCCGAACAGGAAGGAGGAGACCAGCAGGGCCGGGGTGCCGGTGGCGTGGCCGAAGGCGAACGCACCGGTGGCGGCGAGCGCCGTGCCGGCCAGCAGGACCGGGCGGGGACCGTACCTGTCGATGCCGCGGCCGGTGAACGGCAGGACGGCGAGGGCCGCCAGCGCGAAGACGGTGAACACCATCCCGGCCGCCAGCGAGCCCAGCCCGCGCACCTGGTCCACGTACACGAACATGTACGGCATCGTGAACCCGCTGCCGAACGCACTGAGCGCGTTGCCGATCTGGACGCGGCGCAGCGGGCCGCCCGCTCCCCGCCGCTGCTGCCTCTGCTGCTTCACCGTGCCGGTCACCGTGCACATCCCTTCCTGGTTTCAACTGGATACTCTTAAGTCCAGAAGATTTCAGAGCTAAAGTTTGACGAGATAAAGTCTTAGCACCCGAAGACTGCGGAGTCAAAGGCTTAAGGAGTGCACCCTCGTGCGACACTGGTCCGCATGACTACGGACAAGCCGCCGCCGGCTGCCGGCAAGCCCGCCCCGGCCACCCCCCTGGAGTTCGGCATCGCCGAGCAGGTGGCCCTCTACCAGCGGGAATTCCCCACCGTCGACCCCCAGGTGGAGACGATCGTGCAGACCCTCAACCGGGTCTCCCGGCGGATGGGCGTGGCGTACGACCGGCAGCTGACTGTGCTCGGAATCACCTCCGCCGAGTGGGAGGTGCTCAAGGCGCTGGTGGTGTCCGGCAGCCCGTACCGGCTGGGGCCGGGCGAGCTGGCCAAGCGCCTCGGGCTCACCCCGGCGGCGATGACGCACCGGATCGACCGGATGGTGGCGGACGGACTGGTCACCCGGGAGCGGGACGAGACCAACCGGGTGCGGGTGATCATCGAGCTCACCGAGACCGGCCGCGACAAGTGGCTGGAGTCGATGCGGATGGCCGCGGTCTTCGAGGAGGAGCTGCTCCAGGACGTCGTGGGCGAGGAGCGGACCGCGCTCTCCGCGATGCTGGGCCGGATGCTGCGGCGGATCGAGGAGAGCCGGCCGGACGCGCTCGGGCGCACCGCCGGCCTGGACTGACCCCCGGGAGGCCGGGGAACGCGAAACGGGTCCGGCCCGCCGGGAGGATGC
>NZ_JBSHAP010000282.1:0-2276 GCF_053611565.1 Kitasatospora sp. NPDC054795 | reverse complement strand
GGAGGGATCTACGGCCCCAGCTTCGCGGACCCGGCCCCCTGGGCCTGCGGCGGCGGGGCCCCCCCCCCCGGCGCAGCCCCGCCCCCCCCCCCCCCCGCGGGGGGTCCCGTTGGGGCCGCGTGTGGGGGGGCCGCGGCGCGCGGGGCCGCCGACCGTGGTGCCGGTGAAGCCGCTTCCTGGGTCACCTGCGGTCGGTGTGCAGCCTCCAGCGGGGGTGCCCGCCGCGCCCCCGGCGCCGCCGGTCGCGGTGCCGGTGCTGCCACCCAGCCCGCCGGATCCCGGCGAACCATCGTTATCGAATGCTCCGGTGGTGCCGGCGGTGGCGTCCAGTGGGCCGCCGTTGCCCCCCCCACACACACAACTGTGCCGGAGAAGGGGGCGCCGCCGGCGCCGTCCGCGGTGATGGTGACGATCGCGTTCGTGGGGACGGTGAGGGGCTGCGGGGTCCCGGTGAAGCCGAAGGTGACCGACGGATCAGTTCCTCGTACCCCGGTGGCAGGCTTGGCCTCCGCCGGTGCGGAGGTCGCGGGTGTCAGCGCGGTGCCGGACAACGCCACGCACAGTCCCGCCACGACCCCTGCCCGCCGCCACTGTTCACGAGTGCCGACGCCCGTGCGGGCTCGGCTTCGTCCTGCCCTCACCCCGGTGGGAGGGCGTCGAGGGGCGTGATGTCTGACCACTGATGCCTCCTGACGTCCTGGCTTGACGTGAGGCCGCTCTCCATCGTGCGGCAGCGCGGCAGGTCACACCCCAGCCGATCACCCATTGTGATTAGATATGTACGATAAGTGATGAAAGTGGGAGGGGCTCGGCCCTGGTGACATGTCATCCAGGCCTGGGGTCCGAGCTGGGCTCGGACTCCACCGAATGGCTGAGGTCAGGTCAGGGCGTTCCGTCCGGTGCGACTGTGCTTCTGAGACTTTCGGTTCGGGGTGACGTTTCAGGGTGGAGTGAGAATCAGTCCGGTTTCGCGGATGAAGCCGTCGAGGAGATCGGCGCGGTACTGCATTTTCTTCAGCCGGGTGCGGGTCTTGGCGGCGAGTTGTCGGATGGTGCAGGCCGCCGGGTTGGCGAGGGACTTCTTCAGGTGGGCCCGGACGCCTTCGGTCGGGTTGAGGTCTGGTGTGCAGGGCGGGAGACGGAAGGCGGTCAGCCACTCGTGGCGGGTTTCGAGCAACTCGCGCATGACGGCATCCTTGTGTTGGGTGGCGTTGTCCCATATCAGGACGATCTTGGCGCCGAGCTGCCGGTGGGCGGTGTCCGGCAGAGCCGCGAAGTCGTCCTCGCGGAAGCCCTTCTTCTCGCCCTTGCGGCCGGTGTGGACCGGCATCCGGTGGATGAGCCGGCTACGCCGGCCGGGGCCGGAGCACACCAGGGCGGCCAGTGATACCCGCCCGGAGCCCTTGCCGGTGACCTTCACCACAGGGGTGTTTCCACGGCGCGCCCACGTTCTGGCCTTGGGCGGTCGCTGGCTCTACCCCGCCTCGTCCTCGAAGACCAGCCACGCCTCCTGGGCCCGTACGGTCTTCTCGACCTCGGGCCGGACCTCCCGCATCCACCGCTCGACGGCCTGCGGATCGCGTTCGGCGGCCCGGGGCACCGGGACCTGCACGCTGAAGCCCATCTCGTGCAGGATCCGGGAGATCTGCGAGTTGCTGAACCTCGCGTGGAAGCGCCTGGCGACCAGCAGCGCGATCCGGGGCAGTGTCCACCGCTGGTCCTCCACCCAGCCGTGCGCGGCCGGCCCCTCCTCCAACGCCCCGGCGAGCCATACCCGCCACGCGGGTTTCATCCGCGAGGGCCGCCCGCCGGGCCCCTTGGACCGCAGGGCCTCGGCCCCACCCTCGCGCCAGTCCGCGTGCCAGGCCGCGTGCCAGGCGTACGCGGACTTACGCGACACCCTCAACCGCCCCGCAGCGCGGACGCGGTGAGCACGGACGCGGCCGTCGCTCGGGCGGTGGCGAGGGGAATCAGCACGACGGCAGGGTGCCAGTACGTACCGACATGCCCGCCGCTCCGGAGGAGAAGCCGAAGCGTCGCGAAGGCGATGCAAGGGGCCGGACGCCACTCAGAACGGAGGCTCGGGGCGGGAGCGCGTGCAGACGTGCAGGATCCGGTCGCCGTCACTGTCCGTCTCGCTGTGCCGCCTACCTCGCGGAAGTCCTCAGCCTGACTGTTCCCGCAGGCCCGTCGTCCTCTCTGTCCTCCCCGCCCGGGTCCTGAAGGCCCTGTGGGAAGTCCTCGCAGCGCTGCGCGCCGCCCCACCCGCCCCGGCC
>NZ_JBSHAP010000281.1:0-2545 GCF_053611565.1 Kitasatospora sp. NPDC054795 | reverse complement strand
GGGGGGGAGTACACGTCCAACATCGAGCCCGGCGTGGTCGTCTCCCTCCCCTCCTTCCCCGTGCCCCCCCCCCCACCCCTGACCCCCCCCCCCGACCGGCCGCCGGCGCCCCCCCGGGGGGGGGCGCCGCCACCCTGACCGGCAGCAGCTTCGCCACACCGCTGGTGTCCGGGGTCGCCGCCCTGCTGGTCGGCACGCAGGTGCGCGCGGGGCGCCCACCCGACCCGCGGGCGGCCCGCCAGGCCCTGTTGCGGGGCGCGCGGTCCGTGCCCTGCGCACCCGCCGACGCACCCGAGTGCCGACGCCGACTGGTCGGCCACCTGGACGCGGCCCGGGCCTACGAGCTGATCACCCGAGGAGACCTGACGGACCGGCCGGCCACTGCCGGGACCACGGCGGACGGCACCCGCCGCACCACCCTCTCCCCCGAGGTCGGGGTCGCCACGGCCGGCGCACCCTCGCTGCTCGGGACCTCCCCTTACGACTCGCACGAGGGAGCCAGCACCATGGACACCCAGAGCGTTCCCGTCGCCACCGCCGAGGCCGTTCAAGCCCCCCAGGTCGCACCGGCCGCACAGGTGGCCCCTGCCGCCCAGGCGGTACCGGGCCCGGAGGCCGTCCAGGCCTCACCGGCCGCGCAGACCGCACCGTACGAAGCCGTCGCCCCGGCCGCAGCCGCCGGGGTGACGGGCGCCACCGCCTCGGGCGCCCAGCCCGCGGGCGCCCCCGCCGTCCCGCCGCCCATGCCACTGACCGCGCCCACCGTGGCCGCGCCCGCACCGTCCACCGGCGCGACGGTGCCCGGCCAGGCCCCGGCGGCCCCCTGCGCGTGCCAGGGCGGCGGGCCCTCGGGGGCCGGGCTGCCAGGGGCCGTGCCGTCGGGATCCGTGCCGTCGGGTGGCGCACCCTCGGGCGGCGGCGTCCGGCCCTCCTGTGCCTCCACCAACAACCGCCCGCTGGTGTTCGCGATCGGCCAGGTCGGCGTGGACTTCCTCACCGAGGCCCGCCGGGACAGTTTCCGCCAGCTGATGGACCCCGTCGAGGTGCCGGTCGTAGGCAAGCCCGATGTGACGAAGGAACTGCCCGCCAATCCCTACGACGCCGACCAGCTGCACAGGTACCTGACCGCCAACCCGTGGGCCTCCGACAAGGTCACCTGGACGCTGAACCTGGAGAGCACACCCGTCTACGCGCTGGAGGCCGAACCCGCGGCCGGCATGGACTGGACCAGCAACCCCCTGGTGCAGCTCGGGACGAAGGAGGAGGTGGAGTCGATCGTCAACGACCGCAGCAAGCTCGCGGACGCCCTGCTGGCACTCGCCGCGCCCGCCGCCCCGGTGTCCACGATCTACCGGTCCTTCCGGGACGCGTACCTCGGCCAGCACAAGTACACCCAGGACGAGGACGGCTACATCTCCCGGATCTCGATACCCGGTCGGCTGACCGACCGGACCGTCCGGCTCTTCTCCGGACAGGTCGTGCCAGTCGTCGAGGTCAAGAGCCGTGGCGTCTACATCTGGTACCAGAAGCAGCTGGTGGACGCCGTGGTGAAGGCCGTCATGCACCAGGCGCACCACGATTCGCTGACGGTCGACGAGACCTACGTCCGCAAGACCATGGACGCGTTCCTCGACAAGGTCTACTACCAGTTCCGCAACCTCGGGCAGACCTCCGCCGACCGGGCGCTGAACTCCGCCGGGACGAACGCGTTCTCGATCGCCGGCCCGATCAGCAAGGCCATGCTGCTGGGCCAGAGCGTCCCCAGCACCGTGACGGATTCCGGCAAGCCGATCTCCCTGTACTGCATCGACACCATCTCCGTCGCGAAGAGCCCGTACTGCCGCATGGGATCGGACTGCCAGGACGTGAAGGTGACCTTCTTCGACCCCGAGGACGACCGGCACGCGCGGGTCTCCATGCTGTTCACGATCGACGTCAGCGACGAGTTCCCCGTCACCCTGGCACCGGCCCACCAGTTCCTGGAGTCCTGAGTACCCGGCACCGTCGGTGTCCACGCCGACCGGACGCCCCCACACCACCCGTCAGGAGGAGACGGATCATGAAAACCCCCGCAGGGCTCCCCAAGCCCACGCCGAGACTGCCGGTCCTCGCCCCACCGGTCCGCCGGGACGGCCGGGACGAGGCCGGAACGCTGTCCGGCAGCCCGGGCGTCGTACCGGCCCGGTCGGCCTGCGCCGGCCTCACCGGCCCCGCCCGGAGCATGTGCTATGCGGCCCTCTGACGCCCCGCCCCGACGGGCCTCGCCGAGGACGGAGTGCAACCAGCACGACGAGAAAGGGATGAGCAGAAATGACCAACGAAGAATTCCGTGAGGAGCGCCGGACGTGGACCCCCACGCCGCAGCTCCCGAAGCTGGCGGAGCCGGTGGACCGCACCCGCCGCACCGGCGGCGCCCTGGGCGACACCCCCGGCGTCGAAGCCGACTTCGACTGGGGCAAGCTCGCAGGCACCCTGGCGAACGTGGCCTCCAGCATCTTCTGATGAGGCACTCCGCGCCGGCGACGGGCCCCGAAGGGTCCGTCGC
>NZ_JBSHAP010000280.1:0-2626 GCF_053611565.1 Kitasatospora sp. NPDC054795 | reverse complement strand
GGCCTGGCTGATGTGCCGGAACACGGCGGGCGCCTCACGGACGTCCCACGCGGTGATCGGCAGCAGCCGCAGCGCACCGGACTCGAACAGGCCGATGATCTCCGCCGTGATCTCCCGGACCCGCTCCGGGCCCGCCTCCGCGGGGTTGAACGCGCGGTAGCGCACGCCGGGGTGGTCGGCGGCGACCTGCTCGGCGTCGCGCGGGTCGGCCTTGCCCATGTCAGCGAAGCGCCCGCCCTCGGCGAGCAGCCGCAGCGAGGCGTCGACGAATTCACCGGCCAGCGAGTTCAGCACCACGTCCACGCCGCGTCCGCCGGTGGCGGTACGGAACGACTCCTCGAAGGCGAGGTCGCGCGAGGAGGCGATGCGGGCGTCGTCCAGACCGGCGGCGCGCAGCGCGTCCCACTTGCCGGGATTGGCGGTGCCGTACACCTCCAGGCCCAGGTGCCGGGCGAGCTGGACGGCGGCCATGCCGACGCCGCCGGCCGCCGCGTGCACCAGCACCGACTCACCGGGCCGGGCCGCGGCCACGTCCACCAGCCCGTAGTAGGCGGTCACGAAGACGACGGGCACCGAGGCGGCCTCGGCGAAGGTCCAGCCGGCCGGGATCCGGGCCAGCAGCCGCCGGTCGGTGACCGCCCGGTCGGCGAGGCCGCCGCCGTCGAAGTGGCCGAACACCCGGTCGCCGACGGCCAGATCGGTGACGGCGGCGCCGACCTCGGTCACCACACCGGCGGCCTCGGCACCCATCACGGCCCGGTCGGGGTACATACCGAGCGCGAGCAGCACGTCGCGGAAGTTCACACCGGCCGCGCGGACGGCGATCCGCACCTGGTCGGCGCCCAGCGGGGCCTCGGCCTCGGCGGCGGGCACCAGGGCGAGGGCCTCCAGAGTGCCCTCCTCGGTGACGTCCAGGCGCCAGGCGCCGGGCCCGTCGGGGGCGGTGAGGCCGTGGACGGCGCTCTGCCGGACGAGCCGGGGGGCGCGGGCCCCGCCCTCGCGCAGGGCGAGCTGCGGTTCGTCCTGGACGGTGGCCCAGGCCTGCCAGTCGGCGTCCTGCCCGGCCGGGT
Organism: Kitasatospora sp. NPDC054795; assembly: GCF_053611565.1. Lineage (NCBI taxonomy): Bacteria > Bacillati > Actinomycetota > Actinomycetes > Kitasatosporales > Streptomycetaceae > Kitasatospora > Kitasatospora sp. NPDC054795. The sequence continues at coordinate 1,556 of NZ_JBSHAP010000280.1, read as the reverse complement.
CGCGGTCCAGCAGCAGCACGCGGCCGGGGTGCTCCGACTGGGCGGAGCGCAGCAGGCCCCACACCGCCGCGCCGGCCAGGTCGGTCACCGGCTGCCCGGGGGCGGCCGGGACGGCGCCGCGGGTGACGACCACCAGCCGGGTGTCGGCGAAGCGGTCGGCGGCGAGGAACTCCTGGACGGTGCGCAGGACTTCGGTGGTGGTCCGGCGGACGGCCAGGGCCGGCCCGCCGTCGGACGCGGCGGGCGGCAGGGTCAGCACGACCACCGGAGGCGTCGCGCCGTCCTCGACGGCGCCGATCTCCCGCCAGTCCGAGGTGTCGGGCCGGGCCGGGTCCCGCTGCGGCAGCGGGGTCCAGTCGACGGTGAACAGGGCGTCGTGGACGGCGCGTTCGCCGGCCCGCCGCAGCGTCGCGGCGGCGACCTCGCGCAGGGTCAGCGAGGCGATGTCGATCACCGGCGCGCCGGTGGGGTCGGCGGCGTGCAGGCCGACACCGTCCGCGCGGACGGTCAGCGCGACCCGGAGCACGGTGGCCCCGGTGGCCCGGAGGTGGACGCCGTCGAAGGAGAACGGCAGCCGGGTACCGGTGGCGGGGTCGGCGGCGAGGCCGATGGCGTGCAGGGCGGCGTCCAGCAGTGCCGGGTGCATGCCGAAGCCCTCGGCCTGGACGTCCTGCGGCAGGGCGACCTCGGCGTAGACGGTGCTGCCGTCGCGCCAGGCGGCGCGCAGGCCCTGGAAGGCGGGGCCGTAGCCGTAGCCGGCCTCGGTGAGCGCCTGGTAGAAGCCCTCGACCTCGACCGGCCGGGCCCCGACGGGCGGCCAGACCGCGAGGTCGGAACCGTCCTGCGGGGCGGTGGCGGCCGGGGCGAGGACGCCGGTGGCGTGGCGGACCAGCTCGGTGCCGGCGGCGTCCGGGCGGGAGAACACCTCGAAGGTCCGGCAGCCGGTGTCGTCCGCGGTGCCCACGCTCACCTGGACCGCGACGCCGCCCTGGGCGGGCAGCACCAGCGGCGCCTGGAGCACCAGTTCGGACAGCAGGGCGCAGTCGGCCCGCTCACCGGCGGTCAGCGCCATCTCCACGAAGGCGGTGCCCGGCACCAGCACGTCGCCGTGCACCGCGTGGTCGGCCAGCCAGTCCTGGCCGGCCGCGCTCAGCCGTCCGGTCAGGACCAGGGCTCCGCCGGGCAGCGGGACGGCGGCGCCCAGCAGGGCGTGCTCGGTGACGACCTGGCCGACCGTGCTCAGGTCGCCGGCGGCGACCACGGCCCGCGGCCAGTACCGCTCGCGCTGGAAGGCGTAGCTGGGCAGCTCGACCCGGCGGCCCGCGGGCACGACCGGGGTGAAGTCGACGGACGCGCCCGCGGTCCAGGCCTCGGCCAGGGCCGTGAGCAGCTGCTCGGGGCCGCCCCGGTCGCGCCGCAGCGTGCCCAGCGCGGCCGCGTCGGCGCCGGCGGCGTCGGCGCTCTCCTGCACGCCGACGGTCAGCACCGGGTGGGGGCTGCACTCGACGAACACCGAGCGGCCGTCGGCGAGCAGAGCACGGGTGGCCTGCTCGAAC
>NZ_JBSHAP010000279.1:1244-2638 GCF_053611565.1 Kitasatospora sp. NPDC054795 | reverse complement strand
CAAGTGGCGGGGTGCGACACGAGGTCGCACTGAACAAGTGGCGAAATGTCAGAAAGGAGGGTGAACAGCCCAGGCCAGTGTCCAGGGCCTGTCCCCTACGTCCACATGCGTCGCTGGCAACGGCGGGGTGTGAAGCTGGACGATCACGCTCAAGAGCCCCCAGGCCATCGAGGAGGCAACAAGCAAAGGGGAAGACTGGACGGGCGAGCGAAAGCGAATCTCCGACTATGCCTCGTGATTGCACAGGCTGCCCGATGGTATGGCATGCGGCGGCCTGAGGACTCGGCGTGGAAGAGCGCCAGGTGACCCCCGTGGACTCGCCGACGGGGGCAGGACACCACCGGTCCCGGGGTAGAGGAGGCGCCCACCCCAGTCGCATCTTGTCAGTGCGGAACGTGGAAACCCCGTCGGGGTCCGGGATTCCCGGTCGTCCGACCGCGAGGAAGGATCAACTCCCCGGCGGGAACAGGATGGCCCAAGAAGCGAATGCCGATAGGCCGAAAGGCCAGGGGAAAGCGAGTGGAACCCGCCACCGTATAACCCGTCGGATACGGGTCCTAGTGACCCGGCCCGAAAGGGCGCCCACGTGGGCCGGGTGAGCCTTTGAAGACAGCTGGTGAAGAAGCCGGAGCCGAAGGGCAAGTTGGACGCAGGGAGGGAGCCTATGGCGCGACAGGGTACTGATCAGCACCATGCCTCCCGTGCGAACGGACCGGAGGACGCGCGAATCGACTGGAACAGCATCGACTGGTCCGAGTGCGAGGAACACGTACGGCGGCTGAGACAAAGAATCTTCAAGGCGACACAGGAAGGCGACCTGAAAAAGGTTCGCAACCTGCAAAAGCTCATGTTGCGAAGCCTCTCCAACACGTTGGTCAGTGTTAGAAGGGTGACGCAGCAGAGCACGGGGCGCAAGACGCCGGGCATTGACAAGGAAACAGCTCTCACACCGACGGAGCGAGGCCGTCTTGCGGCCAGGGTCCAGCGGAGCGAGCATCCTTGGACGGCCCGGCCGGTCAAGCGCGTATACATCCCGAAGGCAAATGGAAAGCAGCGGCCTCTCGGAATCCCCGTGATCACGGATCGAGTTCTCCAGGCTCGGGTCAAGAATGCTCTTGAGCCCGAGTGGGAGGCGCGCTTCGAACCAAGGTCATACGGATTCCGTCCCGGTCGGGGCTGTCACGATGCGATCGAGGCTATCTACAACACGGTTGGGCAGAAACGCGCCACACGTGTGTGGGTGCTCGACGCGGATCTTGCGGCAGCCTTCGATCGGATCAACCACGCCAGGCTACTGGACTCTATGGGCATGTTCCCTGGTCGGAGCATGATCCGGGGGTGGTTGCGGGCGGGGGTGGTGGAGGAGGGCCGCTTGATGCGGACGGACGAGGGCA
>NZ_JBSHAP010000279.1:0-1145 GCF_053611565.1 Kitasatospora sp. NPDC054795 | reverse complement strand
TTCCTCAAGGAGGAGTGATCAGTCCATTGCTGCTGAATATTGCCTTGCATGGAATGGAGGCAGCAGCGGGGAGTCGCTACCGATATGCCGGTCCGGGCAACAGAGGAACATATACGGCCCGGGACTCCCCGGTCCTGGTGCGGTACGCAGACGACTTCGTGGCCATGTGCCACAGCGAAGAGGAAGCGCACCGAATCAAGGCTGAACTGGAACAGTGGCTCAAGCCAAGAGGGCTGAGATTCAACGAGGAAAAGACCCGGGTCGTCCACGTGGCGCAAGGGTTTGACTTCCTCGGTTTCGGAATCCGGCGCTACGGGGACAAGCTGCTGATCAAACCCAGCATGGACGCTGTCGAGAGAATCCGGAAGCGGCTCAAGGTCGAGGTGAAGGCTCTGTACGGAGCCAATGCCGGAGGCGTCTTGAAGAAGCTCGTCCCCATCATCAGGGGGTGGGCTGCCTACTACCGGACGGTGGTGTCGTCCAGGGTCTTTACCGACCTGGATGACTACATGTGGAAGCTCTTGTATAAATGGGCCAAGCATGCCCACCCGCGAAAGCCGAAGGACTGGATCGTCAAACGGTACTTCGGCCGGTTCAACAAGGCCAGACGAGACCGATGGGTGTTCGGTGACCGCGCGAGCGGCGCCTACCTCGTGAAGTTCGCCTGGACCGGAATCATCCGGCATACCCTGGTAAAAGGTGCGGCATCGCTCGATGATCCGTCCCTGATCGAATACTGGGGGAACCGTCGCCGACGCAAAGCGCCACCGCCGATGGACAAGACAAGTCTTGCCCTGGCATACCGGCAGAAAGGGCTCTGTCCTCTCTGCCGACAGGCGCTCATCGCCGGGGCCGAATACGAACCGGACAGCCCACGCGAGTGGATGGCCTGGTTCGCGGCTTCGAAGAAGATGCTGAACAAGCATCACTTCGTTTTCCGGCGCGAAGGCGGATCGGACGAGATGAAGAACCTGCGTCTCATTCACGCCGATTGTCACCGGCAGTTGCACGCCGCCGGCGGAAATCGGCCCCGAGTACAGGAACCTGTGACGTCCCTGGGGCTTGCTTGAGCCGGTTGCTCGGAAACGGGCACGGCCGGTTCTGAGGGGGCCGGGGCACAGCAATGTGTCCCGGCTACCCGACCG
>NZ_JBSHAP010000278.1:0-2671 GCF_053611565.1 Kitasatospora sp. NPDC054795 | reverse complement strand
CTGAGGACAAGCCCTCGGCCTATTAGTACCGGTCAACTCCACCCCTCACAGGGCTTCCATATCCGGCCTATCAACCCAGTCGTCTACTGGGAGCCTTACCCTCTCAAGGAGGTGGGAGTGCTCATCTCGAAGCAGGCTTCCCGCTTAGATGCTTTCAGCGGTTATCCCTCCCGAACGTAGCCAACCAGCCATGCCCTTGGCAGGACAACTGGCACACCAGAGGTTCGTCCGTCCCGGTCCTCTCGTACTAGGGACAGCCCTTCTCAACACTCCTACGCGCACAGCGGATAGGGACCGAACTGTCTCACGACGTTCTAAACCCAGCTCGCGTACCGCTTTAATGGGCGAACAGCCCAACCCTTGGGACCTACTCCAGCCCCAGGATGCGACGAGCCGACATCGAGGTGCCAAACCATCCCGTCGATATGGACTCTTGGGGAAGATCAGCCTGTTATCCCCGGGGTACCTTTTATCCGTTGAGCGACGGCGCTTCCACAAGCCACCGCCGGATCACTAGTCCCTACTTTCGTACCTGCTCGACCCGTCAGTCTCACAGTCAAGCTCCCTTGTGCACTTACACTCAACACCTGATTGCCAACCAGGCTGAGGGAACCTTTGGGCGCCTCCGTTACTCTTTAGGAGGCAACCGCCCCAGTTAAACTACCCACCAGACACTGTCCCTGATCCGGATCACGGACCCAGGTTAGACATCCAGCACGACCAGAGTGGTATTTCAACGACGACTCCACCAAGACTGGCGTCAAGGCTTCAAAGTCTCCCACCTATCCTACACAAGCCGAACCGAACACCAATATCAAGCTATAGTAAAGGTCCCGGGGTCTTTCCGTCCTGCTGCGCGAAACGAGCATCTTTACTCGTAATGCAATTTCACCGGGCCTATGGTTGAGACAGTCGAGAAGTCGTTACGCCATTCGTGCAGGTCGGAACTTACCCGACAAGGAATTTCGCTACCTTAGGATGGTTATAGTTACCACCGCCGTTTACTGGCGCTTAAGTTCTCAGCTTCGCCCCACCGAAATGGAGCTAACCGGTCCCCTTAACGTTCCAGCACCGGGCAGGCGTCAGTCCGTATACATCGCCTTACGGCTTCGCACGGACCTGTGTTTTTAGTAAACAGTCGCTTCTCGCTGGTCTCTGCGGCCACCCCCAGCTCGGAGTGCAAGACTCGTCACCAGGAATGGCCCCCCTTCTCCCGAAGTTACGGGGGCATTTTGCCGAGTTCCTTAACCATAGTTCACCCGAACGCCTCGGTATTCTCTACCTGACCACCTGAGTCGGTTTGGGGTACGGGCCGCCATGAAACTCGCTAGAGGCTTTTCTCGACAGCATAGGATCATCCACTTCACCACAATCGGCTCGGCATCAGGTCTCAGCCTCAATGAGTGACGGATTTGCCTATCACTCGGCCTACACCCTTACCCCGGGACAACCACCGCCCGGGCTGGACTACCTTCCTGCGTCACCCCATCGCTCACCTACTACCCCGTTGGGTCACCGGCTCCACCACTTCCCTTTGCCCGAAGGCTCCAGGACGGCTTCACGGGCTTAGCATCAAGAGGTTCAGCGTTGGCGCTTCAAAGCGGGTACGGGAATATCAACCCGTTGTCCATCGACTACGCCTGTCGGCCTCGCCTTAGGTCCCGACTTACCCTGGGCAGATCAGCTTGACCCAGGAACCCTTGGTCAATCGGCGCAAGAGTTTCTCACTCTTGTATCGCTACTCATGCCTGCATTCTCACTCGTATACCGTCCACGACTGGTTTCCACCGCCGCTTCACCCGGCACACGACGCTCCCCTACCCATCACAGCAGGCGTTGGCCCTATATGCTGCAATGACACGACTTCGGTGATGTGCTTGAGCCCCGCTACATTGTCGGCGCGGAATCACTTGACCAGTGAGCTATTACGCACTCTTTCAAGGGTGGCTGCTTCTAAGCCAACCTCCTGGTTGTCTCTGCGACTCCACATCCTTTCCCACTTAGCACACGCTTAGGGACCTTAGTCGGTGTTCTGGGCTGTTTCCCTCTCGACCATGGAGCTTATCCCCCACAGTCTCACTGCCACGCTCTCACTTACCGGCATTCGGAGTTTGGCTAAGGTCAGTAACCCGGTAAGGCCCATCGCCTATCCAGTGCTCTACCTCCGGCAAGAAACACGTGACGCTGCACCTAAATGCATTTCGGGGAGAACCAGCTATCACGGAGTTTGATTGGCCTTTCACCCCTAACCACAGGTCATCCCCCAGGTTTTCAACCCTGGTGGGTTCGGTCCTCCACACGGTCTTACCCGCGCTTCAACCTGCCCATGGCTAGATCACTCCGCTTCGGGTCTTGGGCATGCAACTCAACCGCCCTATTCGGACTCGCTTTCGCTACGGCTACCCCACACGGGTTAACCTCGCTACACACCGCAAACTCGCAGGCTCATTCTTCAAAAGGCACGCAGTCACGGCCCACCAGCAAGCTGATGAACGACGCTCCCACGGCTTGTAGGCACACGGTTTCAGGTACTATTTCACTCCGCTCCCGCGGTACTTTTCACCATTCCCTCACGGTACTATCCGCTATCGGTCACTAGGGAATATTTAGGCTTAGCGGGTGGTCCCGCCAGATTCACACGGGATTTCTCGGGCCCCGTGCTACTTGGGAG
>NZ_JBSHAP010000277.1:0-2737 GCF_053611565.1 Kitasatospora sp. NPDC054795 | reverse complement strand
CCTCCCCCGCGGGCGGGCCGGGGGGGGGCGCGCTTGTGGGGCTCCGGGTGGGGCGGTTCGGCCCCGCGCGGGGGGTGGGGGGGCTCCCCCGCCGGGGGCCGTCCTGCGGGGTGGGGGCGGGCGTTCGGTCAGGCGAGCGAGGCGGCGAAGTCGGTGATCAGCCGGGCGACCGTCCCCGGCTGGTCGAGGTGGGTCGGGTGGCCGCCGCCGGGGACCGCCACCGCGCGGGCGAAGGGGGTCAACGCGGCGGTGGCGTGGGCGTGTTCGGCGGGCCAGAACTGGCTGTCGGCACCGGCGACGATCAGGGCCGGCACGTCGATGCCGGCCACCACGTCCCGCCAGTCCTGGCAGGCGTGGTCGAACAGCAGCGGGTAGCTGTCCGGGGTGATGTCACGGCTCAGGCCCTGGCCGCCCGCGCGTCGGTGGCCGCCGGGTCGGGCCAGGCGCGGCCGTGGCCGGTGTCGACGGCGGCCGGGTCGAGGAAGAAGGTGCCGAGGTTCTCGTTCGTCAGACCGTAGTAACCGTGCTGCCATTCAGGCGAGTTGACCATCTTCGGGGTCTGGTCGACGGTGCCGATGCCGGCCAGCCGGTCGCAGCCGAACAGGCTCACGTACGCCCAGATGGTGCTCGCGCCCATCGACTGGCCGACCACGAGGACGTCCCGCAGGTCGAGTGGCGTAGGTGAGCGTCTGCGCGTCCTTCGGCCGTTCGGAACCGAGGGAGAGCCGGTGGGGTTTGCCCGAGTAGTTGCGCCGATCCTCGACTCCGGTGCCGTGCTGGGTGGGGATCAAGGTGCCGTCGATCAGTACGACCTCGCCGCCGCGCCGGGCTATCTGGCGAAGCGCCCGGCCCATGCGCGGGGTCCTGGCGGCGAGCAGGCCGATCATCTCATCGCGCCAGCGCCGCAAAGTGGACTCGGGCACGTTGTTGCCGCCGGCGAGGTCCAGCACACGCTGGTCGTGCCGCAGCGGGGCCAGCCCGAGCACCGCTATCCGGCCCGGCAGCAGCGACCACCACGGGGAACGCCGCCGGCGCCCTTGCGTCCGGATCTCACTCATGCACTGCAATCTCCTGGGAAATTGATTATCCATCAGGCATTTACCAGGCACGTCAACCCGTTGCGCGAGGAAGCACCCGGACGGGCAATTGCCATCCCCGTGCCCGTATGACTTTCTGGAATCACCCGACAGCCCCCTGCAAATAGACCAACAGGCGGCCCGTGAACGGTGAAGGGATGACAATGAGCACTGCCTCCGAGGCAACCACAGGCAGCGAGAGCCCCGCCCCCGTGATCAGCACGGTCGCGGGGACCGGAGTCGCGGGCCCCAAGGGGGACAACGGGCCTGCCGTCCGGGCCGAGTTGAACCGCCCGTTCGGGATCGCGGTGGACAGCACCAGCACCCTCTACTTCGCCGACCGCGACAATCACCGGGTCCGGAAGGTCGCGACCGACGGGAGGATCAGCACGGTCGCGGGCACCGGCACCGCGGGCTTCAGTGGTGACAACGGCCCTGCGGACAAGGCCCGACTGAACTCCCCGCGCGGGGCGGCGGTGGACGGCGCGGGCACCCTCTACATCGCCGATGGCGACAACCACCGGGTCCGGAAGATCACGGCCGACGGCACGATCACCACCGTCGCCGGCACCGGCACCGCGGGCTCCACCGGCGACAACGGCCCGGCCGACAAGGCCCGACTGATCAGCCCGTTCGGGGTGGTGGTGGACAGCGCGGGCAACGTCTACATCGCCGACTACGACGACCACCGGGTCCGGAAGGTCACGGCCGACGGCGTGATCACCACCGTCGCCGGCACCGGCACCGCCGGCTTCAGCGGCGACGGCGGCCCGGCGGACCAGGCCCAACTGAACCGCCCGCACGCGCTGGTGATGGACGGCGCGGGCGCCCTCTACATCGCCGAGAGCGACAACCACCGCATCCGGAAGATCACGGCCGACGGCACGATCACCACCGTCGCCGGCACCGGCACCGCGGGCTCCACCGGCGACGGCGGGCCGGCGGACCAGGCCCAACTGAACATCCCAACCGGGGTGGTGGTGGACAGCGCGGGCAACGTCTACATCGCCGACGGCAACAACCACCGCATCCGGAAGATCACGGCCGACGGCACGATCACCACCATCGCCGGCACCGGCACCGCCGGCTCCACCGGCGACGGCGGCCCCGGGGACGAAGCCCAGCTGGACAGCCCCGTGGGGCTCGCTCTGGACCGCGTCGGCACCCTCTACATCTCCGAGTACAGCGGCCAGCGGATCCGGAGGATCGCCTCGCCGACGACGGCCGGCCTGCCCGCGTCGGGCACGGTGGTCTCCTGGGTCAACGTCCGCAGCAGGCTGCGGATGGGCGCCCTGCGCGAGTCCATCAAGGACGGGGCCGAGATCCACCAGGTCGTCGCCGCGCCCCGGGAGCATCAGCGCTGGCGCCTGGTGGTGGCCGGCCAGGAGGACGGCGAGGTGCTCTACACCTTCGAGAACGTGCGCAGCGGCATGGTCCTGGAGGTTCCCGACGCACTGAAGGTGCACGGGACGGTGGTCGCGCAGCGCGCCTACCAGGGCGCCGACGCGTACCACCAGCAGTGGCGGCTGATCCCGATGGGCCCCGCGACCGACAGCCCCCGGGTGTTCGAGATCGCCAACCGGCACAGCGGCCTGCTGCTGCGCGTCGACGGCACCACCCCCGCGGCCGTCCAGCAGCAAGGGGCCGACGGCGACCACCGC
>NZ_JBSHAP010000276.1:0-2836 GCF_053611565.1 Kitasatospora sp. NPDC054795 | reverse complement strand
CGCCCACGGGCGAAGGGGGGCGGCCGCGGTCGGGGGCGGGTCAGTAGCGCAGGACGGCGGCGATCCGGTCGCTGTCGGCGAGGGTGCCGTCGGGGACGAAGCCGACCTGGCCGCCGGTGTCCAGGGTGCGCTCGATCACCTCGTCGACGATGTCCTCGCGGGCGCCGGGCTGGTCGGCCTCGGCGGGCACGAGGTGCTCGCCCTCGTCGCGCACGGTGGCGCGGTAGTTCTCCTCGACGACCAGGCGGGCGACCCGGCCCTCGCCGACGGTCCGCCAGACCTCGTCCAGGCCGGCCGCGAACTGCTGGGCGCCGCGGGCCTTGTCGAGCTGGGCGAGGTGCTCGGCGACCTCCTGGTCGGCGTGGGCGCGCACGGCGGGTTCGACCACCTTGCGGACGGTCTCGGCGTCGGCCTGGGCCAGGCCGCCGTGCGGGAGCTGCGCGGTGGACTCCTTGGCGATCGGGCCGACGGCGTCCAGCAGGGCGAGGGCGGCGGCCTCGCCGACCACGTACAGCGGGCGGGGGGCGGCGGCCAGCAGCTTGCCGACCTCGGTGTCGGCCTGGCGCAGGAAGGTCTTGGTCGCCTCGTCGCGGAAGGTGCTGGGCGTGTCGCCGATCTGCTCCTGGCGTTCGGGGTCGGGGTTGTCGAAGACGCGCACCAGCGGAAAGCCGCGGCCCTTCTCCTCGGTGACCCGCTCCTCGGTGCCGCCCCAGAGCACCACCTTGTCGGCGGCGACCGCGAGCACCCAGAACGGGCGCTCGGCGGCGTGCGCGGCGACCAGGTTGCGGGTGAGGAAGGTGTCGGACAGGACCACCCGGGCGGGGGCGGTGCGCCCGAGTGACCAGACCTGGTGCTCGCCGGGGGCGGCGAAGATCGCCAGGCCGTCCTCGGCGTGCACCAGGTCGACCTCCGCGAGGGCCCGGTCGAGCTGTTCCAGCACGTCGATCCGGTCGGCGCGGGAGACCTCCGGGTCCGCCTGGACGCGCTCCTTCGCCTCGGCCAGCAGGTTGCGCAGCCGGACCGGGTCCTGGGTGTTGTCCGGCTCCCGGCGGTGCGTGGGCATCAGGATCGACACCACCGGATAGGGCCGCGGCCGGCGCAGCTCGGCGAGGACGGCGGGGCTGAGGTCGGGGCGCATGGAGACCCTTTCCGAAGGCGGTCGGCCTTCTTTCGTGGACGCGCGAAGCCTGGCACTGCTGCCAAATGTCGTCAATGTACCTATTTGCGGCTTCTGCGGCGCGCGAGCACGGCCCGGGCGAGGGTCTCCGGTGCGGTCGGGCGGGCGGCCCGCCGGCGCCGTCCGGAGTCGGGCGGCGGCGTCGGCGGGACGGCCCGGGGGCGGTCAGAACTGGACGTCGGTGCAGGAGTAGAAGGCGTTGCCGGTGTCGGCGATCTCCCAGACGGCGACGATCACCTGGTGCCCGGTGCGGCCGGTGGGCAGGGTCCCGGTGTGGGTGGTGGTGGCGGCGGGCTGGCGGCCGTTGTAGGGGACGGTCAGGAACGGGGTCAGGTCCAGGGCGGACCGGGTGATCGGCTGGCTCGCGCTGTAGCCGGGCTTGGTCAGGTAGTACTTGAAGTTCGTGGTGGAGTGCCGGGCCTCGATCTCCCAGGTGAAGGTGAGCTGCTGGCCCGCCGTCACCCTGGTGGTCGGCCAGGCGCCGCCCCGGGGGTTGTCCAGCGGGGCCCAACGGGCGTCCCCGCCGGCGCAGATGGTGCCGTCCGCGGGGCCGCGGCCCGGGAAGCCCTTGGGGCCCTCGACGCTCTGCGGCTCCCACTGGATGTCGCCGCAGTCCCACGGGACGGCGTTGGCGCCGCAGAGCGCGGAACGGCTCGGCGGCAGGTTGATGAAGCCGTGCGACTGGGCCGGCAGGGCCGCCGCGATCGGCAGGGCGATCGCGGCCGCGGCGGCGGCGATCAGATGGCGCTTGCGCATGGTGCTCCTCCGTGGGGGTGGATGGAGTGTGCGCCCGGCGCGGGGCGTGCGCGTGCGCGTGGGGGTGCGCACGGCGGCCTGCCCGAGACATGGCATGCCCGCGCCAGACCGGTTGCCCGACACCGTAGGAGCTGCCTTCCCCTCGCGTCAATGGTCTGAACCATTTACGCCAAAGCCTTGCGAACACTGGGCACTGCCCAACACCCCTCGCCCCGACACCCCGACCGGACCCACCCGGGCCCACCCCGGGCCCGCATGGGAAGATTATTTGCACAAGCGCTATACAAGCTCTGGCCGATATTTCAGTTCATGGCTTATCCTTGTCATCAGCCACATCTGCAAGGAGGCCAGGCCCCATGACCGCCACGGACCCCGCGCTCACCGCCCTCGCCAGCGGCTGGAACGCCCTGTCCCTCCTGCACGGCCGGATCGAGTCCCACATCGAACGCGCCCTGCAGGCCGAGCACGACCTGAGCGTGCGCGAGTACTCGCTGCTCGACGTGCTCAGCCGCCAGCACGACGACGAGGGCGGGCACCTGCAGATGAAGCAGGTCGCCGACGCGGTCGTGCTGAGCCAGAGCGCCACCACCCGCCTGGTCACCCGGCTGGAGGACCGCGGCCTGCTGTCGCGCTACCTGTGCCCGACCGACCGCCGCGGCATCTACACCAATGTGAGCGAGGACGGGCTGAAGCTCCTGGAGCGGGCCCGGCCGACCAACGACGCCGCCCTGCGCGAGGCCCTCGACGAGGCCGCCCGCAACCCCGAGCTGACCTCGCTGGTCCGCGCGGTCGAGGCCGTGGACGCCGCCTCGCCCGCCCGCTGACCCCGGCCGGCCCCGCACCGCCACTCCCCCGGGCCCGGCCCCGCCGGACCCCCCCCCCCCGGAGGACCGGGCGCGCCCC
>NZ_JBSHAP010000275.1:0-3003 GCF_053611565.1 Kitasatospora sp. NPDC054795 | reverse complement strand
GTCGCCGCCGAGGCCGGCGATGCGCTCGCCCTCGACGGCGAGGCGGTCGCCCTCGACGACGCCGCCGGGAAGGACCAGGCGGGCGCCGGCCAGGGTGATGCGGTTCGTGACGGTCACGGGTGGGTCCTGGATGCCGTCTTCGCCGGCCCGAGCGCCGTACAGCAGGCGACGGTGCTACGGAGCCACCGGCGGAGGGCAGTTGACACGCTTCGGCCTCACGGAATCTCGGGGTCAGGGCATGGGTGGCTGCTGTTGTCCCAGCCGGATCATTTGTACGGGGACCTGCTCGTTCTTGACAAGATGACGGGCAAAATTAGCAGCAACACGCACTCAATGTGCAAAGTCCGAGCACGAGTGCCCCTGCCGACCGGCCCGACCGCGCAGTCACCGGTCGCGTGCGGGGTCTACCGGATCCCCGCGGTCGGTCGACTACGGCAGGGTCCAGCGCTGGTTCGCGCCACCGTTGCAGTCCCAGATCTCCAGGGGGGTGCCGTCGGCCGTGGCCGCGGCGGGGACGTCGAGGCAGCGGCCGGACTGGACGCTCTTCAGGCTGCCGTCCGGCTGGGGCGTCCACTGCTGGTTGGCGCCACCGGTGCAGTCCCACAGCTCGACCGCGGTGCCGTTGACGGTGCCGCCGCCGGTGACGTCCAGACACTTGCCGTTGTGGGTGAGGGTGCCGTTGGAGCGGGTCCACGCCTGCTGGGCGCTGCCGTCGCAGGCCCAGAGCTGCACGGCGGCGCCGCTGGTGCCGGCGGCGGGGCGGGCGCAGGTGCCGGGCAGGGCGGAGGCGATCGGGCCGGTGTGGGTGGTGGGCGTGCCGGGGGTGAGGGCGAAGTTGTCGAACTGGTCGGTCTGGTAGCCGGTCACGCCGAGGCCGGCTCGGCCGTTGGTGAAGCTCGCGTCGGTGGCGCTGCCCACGGCGGCGCCGTCGATGCTCGCCGTGAGGGTCTCGTTGTCGAGGGTGAGCGCGACGGTGTGCCAGCGGCCGGTGCCGAGGGCGGCGGTGGTGCCGCTCGCGAGGGTGGTGAAGTTCCAGCTGGTGTCGCTCTTGTCGATCGACCAGGCGCCGGTGTCGCTCACCCGCAGGTGGTAGGCGTTCAGGCCGTTGTTGTTGCGGCCCTGCTGGTTGGCCCGGCCGAGGAGCTCGACGGTGCCGGACTGCTCGAACATGGTGTCGGCGGTGACGGTGTAGTTGGACCAGCTGCCGTCGCCCATGATCGTGTACGGGGCGTTGTGGCGCTCGTCGGTCCAGCGGATCGGCGAGGTCGGGGCCATCTGACGCAGGCAGGTGCCGGTGCGGCCGCCGCCGCAGGCGACGGTCTGGAAGGCGCCGTTCATGTCCGTGAAGTACTTCGGCGAGGTGGTCGTGGCCGGAGTGTCGAAGCCGTCCGCGTAGGGCAGCTTCATCGGCGCGGCGGCCGGCGGGGTGGCGGTGCCCTTGCCCTGGCCGGTAGTGGTGGTCACGGTGTAGACCCGGCCGGGCTGGAGGGTGAGGGTGTAGCGCCCCCCGGACGGGGTGACGTCCTTCTGCTTGACGAACCACTGCGCCGGGTCGTTGGAGTCGAGGTCGGTGGACCAGACGTGGACCTTGCCGGTGGACAGGCCGCCGGAGACGGTGAAGTTCGCGGTCTGGGCGGCGGTGGCGTCCAGGGTCTCGATGACGGTGCTGTAGTCGCGCTTGTTCGTGCTCTTCAGCGTGACGTAGCTGCCGTTGGCGCGCGCGCCGCCGAGATAGCCGCTCGCGGCGTCGATGTAGCTCCAGCCGGGCTGGGTGAACTGGGTGGTGTGCGCCGTGACCCAGGTCGTCCTCCCGATGCCGTAGTTGCCGGACCACGGCTGGTTGGCGATCGACATGCCGTCGGTGGAGAAGAAGAGGTCGGGGTAGAGCGCGGCGATGACCGGCCAGTTGATGAACGAGGTCATCCTCCCGTCGAGGTAGCCCCGGTTGATCCCGCGCGCCACCGCCGGGGCGCCGCTGTTGAGGTCCTGGGAGCCGTTCTCGCTCGCCCACAGCGGCTTGCCGAGCGCCTGGGCGGTCGGCGTGCTCGGGCACTCGGTGAAGGAGCTCATGTACCCGCAGGGGTAGTGCACGCCGACGACGTCGACGGCGTTCTTGAACGCCGGGTCGGCGGCCATGGCGTCGGCCACCTCCCAGGTGTCGTCGGCGGCGACGACCTTGGTGGCGCCGTAACCGCGCGCGACGAGCGTGCTCTTGAGGTTCTCGTACCAGGCCTTGTCGAAGCCGCGCTCGTTCCAGCCGCCGAGGTAGGAGACGTTCAGGTGGTGCTGGCCGGCGCAGCCCATCCACGACATCACGTAGTCGATGGAGTCCTGGGACCAGAAGTTGCCGCCGCTGCCGGTGTTCCCGATCCAGCCGGGGGCGCCCCAGGACAGGCCGATGAACGTGATGTCGGGGTTGCGGGCCTTGGCCTGGTCGGCCAGCCACCACTCGTAGCCCTGGTTGCAGTCGACGGTGCCCCTGGTGTGCTCGATGCTCGGCTCGGCGCCGTCGGTGGAGTTGGTGTCGCCGCCGATCTCCAGCTTCAGCACTTGCAGCGAGGCGCCGTAGCCGGGCTTGAACAGGTAGTCCAGCAGTTGGCTGCGCTGGGGCTCCGGATAGTCCACCAGCAGGCGGGAGTTGCCGCCGCCGCCGGAGATCGCGCCGACCCCGTCGAAGGTCAGGCCCGGCTTGGTGCCGTCGACGGTGATGGCAGTGGAGGTGGCGGCGGTGGGGGTGGTGGCGCTCTCCGGCGCGGCCAGGGCGGCCGGCGGCGCGGCCAGGCCGCCGAGCGCGCCGGCGAGGACGAGCGCCGCGCTCAGCGCGGTGCGCCAGGTCGAGGAGGGATGTTGACGGCCCATGGGCGTCTCCGAGGTGGGGAGGGGTGGGGGCGGTGTTGCTCCGTGCCGGGCCCCCCGGCGGGGCGCCCCGCCCCAACTCGGGGGCGGGGGTTGACCCGTCCCCGTACGAGAACGTCCACTTCTGGTTGGACCCGCCGGCGGCCC
>NZ_JBSHAP010000274.1:0-3107 GCF_053611565.1 Kitasatospora sp. NPDC054795 | reverse complement strand
ACCACACCCGACTGGACCACCTACCACTCCCACCAACCACGCCGCCGCATCCCCCTCCCCACCTACCCCTTCCAACACAAGCACTACTGGCTCGACCGACAGGCCACGACGGCCCAGGCCACCGGTCGTGCCGCGGCGCGCCGCGACGACATCACGCAGTGGTTCTACGCCCCGTCCTGGCAGCGGGCGCCTCTCCCGGCCGGGGAGCAGCCGGACCGCACCCGGCACTGGCTGGTCTTCGCCGACGGCCTGGGTGTGGGCGAGGCGGTGACCGAGCAGCTGCGGGCCGCCGGTGCCACCGTCACCGTGGTGGCGGCGGCCGACACCTGGTCCGACCGGGGAGACGGCCACTACGCCATCGACCCGGCCGACAGCTCCGACTACGAGCGGCTGATCGGCGCCCTGCGGAACGGCCCTGCCGGTGTGCCCACCCATATCGTCCACGGCTGGAGCGTCACCGCGCCGGGTGAGGAGGGCAGCCTCCAGCACGGTTTCGAGAGTCTGATCCGCCTCGCTCAGGCCCTCGTCCAGCACCCGGACGGCGAGCCGCGCCGGATCTGGGTGCTCAGCAACGGCCTGCACGACGTCACCGGCGCCGAGCCGCTGTCGCCGCTGAAGGCCACCCTGCTGGGCCCGTGCCGCGTGCTGCCCCGCGAGCTGCCGGGCACCACCTGCCGCAGCGTCGACCTCGACTGCCAGGAAGCACCCACCCATGCCCAACTGGGGAAGCTGATGGCCGAGTTGGCAGCAGCACCGGAACCCGGCACGGAGACGGTGGCGCACCGAGGGGGGCACCGCTGGTCCCAGCACTACCTGCCGCGGCCGCTGCCCCGACGCGACGAGTCGCCGGTGGTGCGCAAGGACGGTGTCTACCTGGTCACCGGCGGCACCGGCGGCCTGGGCCTGGCCCTGGCCGGGCACCTCGCGGCAGCGGGGGCAAGGATCGCGCTCACCGCGCGCACCCGGCTGCCCGACGCCGCGGAGTGGGACCCCTGGCTCGCCGGCAACCCGGGCAAGGGCCGACTCGCCGACACCGTACGGGAGTTGGTCCGCCTGCGGGACGCAGGTGCGGAGCTCCTGGTGTTCCAGGCCGACGTGAGCGACCGGGCGGCGATGAGCGAGGCCGTCCGGCGGACCACCCAGCGGTGGGGGGCCATCCACGGCGCCTTCCACACGGCGGGCGTCACCGGTGGCGGCCTGATCCAGCTCAAGGACCTCCAGGCGGCCGCCGAGGTCCTGCTCCCGAAGGTGCACGGCACCCTGGTGCTGGAGGAGGTGCTGGCGGACCAGGAGCTGGACTTCCTGGTCCTGTTCGGCTCGAACGGTGCGAACATCGGCAGTGTCGGCCAGGTCGACTACTGCGCCGCCAACTGCTTCCTCGACGCCTTCGCCCAGGACCGGGGGCGCACCCGGCGGGTGATCTCGATCGACTGGGGTCCGTGGCGGGAGATCGGCATGGCGGTCGGTACCGCCGCGCCTTCCGGCATCGAGCAGGTGGACGAGCGTGCCATGTCGCCTGCCGAAGGGCTGTGGGCCCTCGACACGATCCTGGCCGGCGTCTCGGAGTCGCAGATCATCGTGTCGCCCGCCGAGCTCTCGGCGCTGTTCGAGAACGCCTTCTCGCTGGAGCAGGGCGACACCGTGGCGCCCCGTGGCGCCGCGCACGAACGCCCGGACATCCTCACCGAGTTCGTGGCACCGCGCAGCGACACCGAGCGCGCGATCTGCGAGCTCTGGCAGGAGCTGCTGGGCATCGGGACGGTCGGCATCCAGGACAGTTTCTTCGATCTGGGCGGCAACTCCCTGATCGCGATCCAGCTGATGAGCACCATCAACGCCCGGCTGGGCACGAAGCTCGCCCTCGGTGACCTGTACGAGGGGTTGACGGCGGCGCACCTGGCCGGCCTGGCCGAGCAGCCCGTTCAGCAGGCAACGGGCAACTACCTCAAGGCACTTGAGGAACGCAGAGAAAAGATGCAGCAGCGCCGGCGTCAGCAGCAGCAACGGCGTCGGACGGCAAGGGGCGAATGATGACCAATGAGTTCACGGATCTCCCGGAACGGAACGGCGTCGCGATCATCGGGATGGCGGGACGCTTCCCCGGCGCGGGGGACCTGACCGAGTTCTGGTCGAACCTGCGCGACGGCGTCGAGTCGATCGTTGCCCTGACCGACGAGGAGCTGACGGCGGCCGGGGTGCCGCCCGAGGTCTTCGGCCGGCCCGACTACGTCAAGGCCGCACCCAGGTTCGAGGGCATCAGCCTGTTCGACGCGGAGTTCTTCGGGTACACCGCCCGCGAGGCGAAGATCATGGACCCGCAGCACCGGCTCTTCCTGGAGACGGCGTGGGCGGCGCTGGAGCACGCCGGCTACGACGCCGCCCGGTACGAGGGCAGAACCGGTGTCTTCGGCGGCGCCAGCACCACCGCCTACCTCGGGAACATCCTCGGCAACCTGGAGCAGGGCGAGGCGATCAAGGGCGAGAACGTCGGCCTGGGCTTCGAACTCGCCTTCCTGACCAGCCGGGTGTCGTACAAGCTCGACCTGCGGGGGCCGAGCTTCCCGGTCCAGACTGCCTGCTCCAGCTCGCTGGTGGCGCTGCACTCCGCCTGCCAGAGTCTGCTCAACTACGAGTGCGACATGGCCCTTTCGGGTGCGGTCTCCTACAAGGTGCAGGAGAACACCGGCTACCCGTACCAGGAGGGGGCCTTCCTCTCCCCGGACGGGCACGTCCGCCCGTTCGACGCGGACGCCCGGGGCACGGTCTTCGGCAACGGTGTCGGCGTGGTGGCGCTGAAGCGGTTGGAGGACGCGCTGGCCGACGGCGACACCGTCCACGCCGTGATCAGGGGCTCGGCGATCAACAACGACGGCGGGGTCAAGGCGAGTTTCACGGCACCGACCGTCGGTGGTCAGGCCGAGGTGATCACGGAGGCGCTGGCCATCGCGGAGGTCGACCCCGAGGACATCGACTACGTCGAGGCGCACGGCAGCGGCACCGTGATCGGTGACTCGATCGAGGTGCAGGCGTTGTCACGGGCGTTCGGCGACACCGGGTCCTGGGCCCTCGGCTCGGTCAAGGGCAACATCGGCCACCTCGACGCCGCC
>NZ_JBSHAP010000273.1:0-3132 GCF_053611565.1 Kitasatospora sp. NPDC054795 | reverse complement strand
CCTGCCAGTCCGCGGGCGTGACCGCCAGCTCACGCCTCCCCGCGCCGCCGGTGGGGGGGGCGGGCACCCACCTGCCTAATCCCCCCGCCGCCCCGCCGCGCTCCCGGAGACCGTACCGCGACCACCGGCACCGCCGACCGTGCGCACGGCTCCCCCAGACCGTACGCACCGCACTGCCAACGAGGCCCCGATGACCACACCCGCACCGTCACCCGTCCCGCCGGCGAGCGGCGCCCCCGGCCTGAGCGCCGAGGGCGTGTCCAAGCGCTTCGGCTCCGTCCGGGCCCTGGAGGACGTCACCCTCACCTTCCCGCCCGGCCGGGTCACCGCCCTGATGGGAGAGAACGGCGCCGGGAAGTCCACCCTGCTGCGCATCCTGACCGGCGACCACCGCCCCACCGAGGGGCGCGTGCTGTTGGACGGCCAGGCCGTGGACCTGCAGTCCCCCCAGGACGCCCGCCGGGCCGGGATCCGGATCATCCCGCAGGAACCCGAGATCATCCCGCACGTCCCGGTCGCCGAGAACGTCTACGCCGGCTCGCTGCCCCGCCGGGCCGGTCGCCGTCTGGACCGCGCCGAGCTGCGCCGCCGCATCACCGCGGACCTGGCCCGCCTCGGCTTCGACAAGGTCCTCGACCCCGACCTGCTCGGCTCCGAACTCACCGCGGCTCAGCGCCAGTTGGTCGAGATCATGCGGGCCCTGACCGGCGCCGTCCCGCCGCGGGCGATCGCCTTCGACGAGCCCACCTCCTCGCTCTCCGAGCACGAGGTCGAGGCCCTGTTCGCCCTGATCGGGCGGCTGCGCGACGAGGGCATCGCCGTCGTCTACGTCTCCCACCGGATGAAGGAGATCTTCCGGCTCGCCGACCGCATCGCCGTGCTGCGCGACGGCCGGGTCGCCGGGGTGGTCGAGGCCGCCGCCACCGACGAGAGCGAACTCGTCCGGCTCATGGTCGGCCGCGACCTGTCCTCGCTGTTCGTCCGCCAGCAGGTCGCCACCGACCGCGTCGTGCTGGACGTCCGCGACCTCACCACCGACGACGTGCACGGAGTCAGCCTGACCGTCCGGGCCGGCGAGGTCGTGGCGCTGGCCGGCCTGATCGGCGCCGGACGCTCCGAACTCGCCCTCGCCCTGGCCGGCGACGCCCCGATCCACTCCGGCACGGTGGCCCTCAACGGCGAGGTCCTGCGCCTGAAGGACCCGCGCGCTGCCATCGCCGCCGGCATCGGCCTGGCCCCCGAGGAGCGCAAGGCCCAGGCCCTGTTCCTGCAGCGCACGATCCGCGACAACACCTCGCTGGTCAGCCTGCGCCGGCTCAGCCGGTGGCGGTTCGTCAAGCAGCGCCGGGAGAAGGCCCTCGCCCAGGAGTACGCCGACCGGCTGCGCGTGCGCGCCCCCTCCATCGAGGCCGAGGTCCGCACCCTGTCCGGCGGCAACCAGCAGAAGGTCGTCCTCGCCCGCTGGCTCGCCCGCAAGCCCGACCTGCTGATCCTCGACGAACCCACCCGGGGCGTCGACATCGGCGCCAAGGCCGAGATCTACCAGATCATCGCCGACCTCGCCCGCGAGGGCACCGCCGTCCTGGTCATCTCCTCCGAACTGCCCGAAGTCCTCGGCCTCGCCGACCGGGTCGTGGTGATGCAGAACGGCCGCACGACCGGCGAACTGACCCGTGACCGGGCGACGGAGGAGGTCGTCCTCGCCCTCGCCATGGCCGACGACCTCGCCGCCACCACCACCACTCAGACCGGAGAGCCCCAGTGAACGAGCGCAGCGAGCGAACCATCGAAAGGCGCGCGTGGGCAACTGCCCCTGCCGAGCGCAGCGAGGTGGGCGCATGACCACCGCCACTCCCCCGACCGCCCCGGTGCCGGACGCCGGGGCCCTGCCCGTCCGGTCCGGCGGCCCGCGCAGCCTGCTCGCCGCGATCGGCGGCCAGAACCTCAGCCTGATCGGCGCCCTCGTCGCCGTCGTCGCCCTGTTCGGCTCGCTCAACCCCAACTTCGTCGGCTGGGACAACGTCCAGGTCATCGCCGAGGCCGCCACCATCTCCGGCCTGCTGGCCGTCGTCCAGACCGTCGTGATCATCTGCGGCGGCCTCGACATCTCGGTCGGCTCCCAGGCCGGCCTGGCCTCCGTCACCAGCGCCATGGTCTTCACCTCCACCGGCGCCGACCCGTACCTCGGCATCGGCGCCGCGCTCGCCATCGGCGCCGGCATCGGCCTGTTCAACGGCGTCGTCATCGTCTACGGCCGGGTCAACCCGACCATCGCCACCCTCGCCGGACTGGCCGCCTACAAGGGAGTCGCCCAGCTCGTCTCGGACGGCCGCGCCCAGGGGTACGTGCTCAACGACCCGGTCTTCGTCTTCCTCAGCCGCGGCAGGATCGCCGGTCTGCCCACCATGGTCTGGCTGCTGATCCTCACCGCCGTCGCCGTGCACGCCCTGCTCACCTACACCGACATCGGCCGCAACATCTACGCGATCGGCGGCAACGACACCGCCGCCCGCCTGGCCGGCATCAACCTCAACAAGTACCTGATCGCCGCCTACGCCCTCTCCGGCACCGTCGCGGCCCTGGCCGGCGTGCTGCTCACCGCCCGCACCGGCAGCGGCCAGCCGGTCTCCGGCAGCGAGGGCCTGGAGCTCCAGTCGATCACCGCGGCCGCCCTCGGCGGCTGTGCCCTCAAGGGCGGCAAGGGCGGCATCGGCGGCACCCTGCTCGCCGTCGCGCTGCTCGGCGCACTGCAGAACGGCCTCACCGTCCAGGGCATCAACGCCTTCTGGCAGAACGTCGCCCAGGGCTCCCTGCTGGTCGCCGCCGTCGTCATCCAGCAGCGCCGCAACCGCGAGCGGGCGGTCGGACTGCCCGCCTGAGCCCGGTCTCCCGTGCGCGGGGCGGCCCATCGCCCGGCGCGCGGGAATCCGCCCCCGGGAGCCCGGACCGACGCGTGCGGCGCCGGGCCGGCTCCCCTTCGGGGTGCGCCCCGCGGGCTCCCGGACCGGGCGTCCCGGTGCCCGCCCCACCCCCATGACGTCCGCCCCGGCCGTGCCCTGACCGGACCCGCCGCACAGTGGCAGCGGGTCCGGACTCGGCCGGTGGCGGAACGAGCGGTCGGCCGCCGAGGGT
>NZ_JBSHAP010000272.1:0-3259 GCF_053611565.1 Kitasatospora sp. NPDC054795 | reverse complement strand
CGCCGGCCACAGCCCTTTCGGTCCTCAGCGCGGCCCCGCGGGTCTCAGCCCCCCCCGGGCCACCCCCGCCGGGGGGGGGGGCCCCCGCGGGCGCGGCCCCCCCCGCCCCTGCGGGGAGGCCGCCGCAGTCCGTTCCGGAGCGGCCGGGGCCGGGGGCCGGCTACGGCCTGGTGAAGGTGTAGTGGGTGACGCCGCTCGGACTGGTCACCGCCTCGGTGCGAAAGCGCCGCTCCAGCCCTTCGAGCCCGCCCCAGAGCGGCTCCCCCCGGCCGAGCAGCACCGGCACCACGACCACGTGCAGGTGGTCGATCAGATCGGCCTCCAGGAAGGCCCGGACGGTGCTCGGGCCGCCGCCGATCCGCACGTCCAGGCCGCCGGCCGCCTCCCGGGCCCGGCGCAGCGCCTCCTCGGGGGAGGCGTCGAGGAAGTGGAAGACCGTCCCGCCGTCCATCTCCAGGGAGGGGCGCGGGTGGTGGGTGAGCACGAAGACCGGCGTGTGGAACGGCGGGTTCGGCCCCCACCAGCCCCGCCAGTCCTCGTCCTGCCAGGGGCCGCGCTGCGGGCCGAACTTGTTGCGGCCCATGATCTCCGCGCCGATGCCGTCGCCCCAGGTGCGGGCCATCGCGTCGTCCACGCCGGTGTCTCCGCCCTCCTTGCCGTTCATCCGCCGGAACGTCCGGGTGTCGAAGAACCAGCGGTGCAGCCGGTCGGCGGCGTGGCCGAACGGCGCGTCGAGGCTCTGGCCCTCGCCCGTGCCGTAGCCGTCCAGGGAGATCGAGAAGTTGTGGACCCGGACCAGGGACATCGGTTCCTCCGCCGCTCTGCGCGCCTCACGCGTGTGTCGGATGCGGACCGCCCGCACCCCGCGCCTGGGCCAAACTAGCCTGGAGCCACCGAGCCCCGACGTTCCGTCACCGTCCTCGGGCGTGGCGGGTGCGGCGGATGGTGAGCGCGTGGAGGAAGGGGAGGGGAGCGGGGGAGAAGCGGTGCAGCCGTCACGCTATTGTCGTGCCTTCTTCATCCTGAGCACGCCCGGGCGGGCGATGCTTCGTCAGGCTGCCCGGGAGCAGGGCGGCCGGCATCCCGTGACTTGGGGGGACCGTTCCGATGACCGTACGCCGCACCCTGACCGGATTCCTGGCCGCCGGCCTGATGGCCGCCGCGGCGGCCCTGATCCCGACCGCCCCTGCCGACGCCACCACGGGCGGGTCGGGCGACCTGCCGTTCGGCTCCGCGACCACCGTCGGCCTGCACAACACCTACGACCCGGCCGCGTTCCCGTACCTCGCCCAGGGCCTGGACACCGGCACCGGCATGATCGAGCTGGACCTCTGGCCGAACGTCTTCACCAAGACGTGGCAGGTCAGCCACTCCAACCCGTTCGGCAACTCCAACAACTGCACCGCCGCGAGCACCCCCGCGCAGCTGTACGCGGGCGGCACCGACCAGAACCTGGAGAGCTGCCTGGACGACGTCCGGGTCTGGCTCGGGGCGCACCCGGGCGCCGGGCCGCTGGTGATCAAACTGGAGCTCAAGCCGGGCTACTCGGCGAACCTCGGGATGGGCCCGGACCAGCTGGACGCGCTGATCGCCCAGCACCTCGGCTCCGCCGTGCTGCGCCCGGCCGACCTGCTGGCCAGGCCCGGCGGCGGCTCGTACGCGAGCGTCGACGAGGCGGTGCGGGCGGGCGCCTGGCCGAGCCGCTCGGCGCTGGCCGGGAAGGTGCTGCTGTACGCGATCCCGGGCACGGTCGAACTCGGCAACCCCTTCGACACCCTGCACACCGACGTCGAGCAGGGCCGGCACCTGCGCGACCTGGCGGCGGCCGGCCGGATCGGCCAGGCGCAGGTGTTCCCCTCCGTGCTCGGCGCCGCCACCGGCGACCCGCGCGGCCAGTACACCGGCGCGGACGCCTCGATCCGGCCCTGGTTCGTGGTCTTCGACGGTGACGCCTCCACCTACGCCAGGACCGTCGACACCGCCTGGTACGACAACGCCCACTACCTGCTGGTGATGACGGACTCCCACCTGGTCGCGCCGGAGATCAGCGGTACGGACCCGACCGCGGACCAGGCCCGGGCCCGCACTGAGCAGCTGGCGAAGGCGCACGCGAGCATCGTCTCCAGCGACTGGCGCAGGCTCCCGGCGGTGCAGTCGCTGGTGCTGTCGCGCGGCTGAGGCCGGCCCGGCGGCTGACCGGGTCGAGGCCCTGACGGGTATGTCGAGTTGACCGGAGGTGAAGAGTTGGAACGGGGCTTCCGATGGCTCCCGGCCGCCGCCATCCTGGTTGTCATGACCCGAACTCTACGCGCGTGGAAGACCCGCGTCGCCGCCACCGCCGCCGTTGCCCTGGTCACCCTCGCGCCGATCGCCGTCGCGACCGAGGCACAGGCCGCGGTGAGCGGCTCGGTGTGCCTGTCCGCCCTGCCCTCCCAGGCCGGCACCACCCTCGACCTGATCGCCTCCGGCGGTCCCTTCCCGTACAGCCAGGACGGCGTCGTCTTCCAGAACCGGGAGCGTGTGCTGCCCGCGCAGTCCTCCGGCTACTACCACGAGTACACCGTGGTCACCCCGGGCTCGCCGACCCGCGGCGCCCGTCGCATCGTCACCGGCAAGCAGTACCACGAGGACTACTACACCGCCGACCACTACGTGACCTTCCGCAAGATCAACTTCGGCTGCTGAACCGGCCACCGCTCCACCGTTTCACCGCTCACCGATCCACCGGGCACCTCCGGGGCCCCGGCGCCGTACCCCGCGCCGGGGCCCCGGGCGCGTCCGATAGCGTCGGGGCGTCCGGCAACGACTCCTGGAGGTTCCCGTGCCGCAGATCCTGGTCGACCACTCGGCCGAACTCGACTTCGACCGGGCGGCGCTGGCCGCCGAGGTTCACCAGGCGATCACCGAGGTGATCGACACCACGGTGGCGGACTGCAAGACGCTCTTCCGCCCCGCCGGCCGGCACCACGTCGGCGACGGGACGAGCGGCGAGGCCGTGGTGCTGGTCGAGGTGAAGATCCTGGCCGGCCGCAGCGCTGAGCAGCGCGCCGAACTGACCGACCGGGTGCTCGCCGCCCTGCGCGCCCGGATCGACCGGCCCGCCGCGATCGGCGTCCAGGTCACCGAACTCGACCGGGACACCTACCGGTTCGTCCACCACCCCGGCCGCTGAGCCCCGGCCGCTGAGCCCCGGACTCCGAGCCCCGGCGACTGAGCCCCGGACTCCGAGCCGTGAACTTCGAGCCCTGCCACCGGGTCC
>NZ_JBSHAP010000271.1:0-3354 GCF_053611565.1 Kitasatospora sp. NPDC054795 | reverse complement strand
CCCCTGCGGGGGCGGTTACGGGATATCGCTACCCCCCCCCCCCCCGGCCGCCCCCCCCCCCCCCCCCCGGCGGCTACCCCCCGTCGGTGACGGGGCGGTGACGCCGGACCCAAGCGAACCCCAACGCGCGGTCGCGAACCGGCAACGTCCCACCCGGCCCGGACGCGTCCCGGGCCGGGCTGAGGCATGA
Source organism: Kitasatospora sp. NPDC054795 (assembly GCF_053611565.1). Classification (NCBI taxonomy): domain Bacteria; kingdom Bacillati; phylum Actinomycetota; class Actinomycetes; order Kitasatosporales; family Streptomycetaceae; genus Kitasatospora; species Kitasatospora sp. NPDC054795. The sequence goes on along the minus strand of NZ_JBSHAP010000271.1, from coordinate 3,164 downwards.
TCTCGGCATGGCCATCGTCGCGGGGATAGACAGCTCGACCAACCGCACCCGGATCGTCGCGTGCGACGCCGACACCGGCGCCGTCCTGCGCTCCGGCAAGGCGCCCCATCCCGTCCCCGAGGACCAGGACCTGCGCCCGGGCGAGGCCGACCCCCAGGTCTGGCTGCACTCGCTCGGCGACGCCGCGACCGGCGGCCTGCTGGAGGGCGTCCGGGCGATCGGTGTCAGCGCCCAGCAGCACGGGATGATCGGCCTGGACGCGGGCGGGGTACAGGTCCGCCCGGCACTCCTGTGGAACGACCCGCGCTCCAGCGGGGCCGCCGCCAAGCTGCTGGACGCCTTCGGCGGCCCGGCCGCCTGGACCGCCGCGATCGGCGCCGTGCCCGCCCCCACGTACACCATCGCCAAGCTGCGCTGGCTGGCCGAGTTCGAGCCGGCCAACGCCCGTCGGATCGCCGAGGTGCTGCTGCCGCACGACTGGCTGGTCTGGCAGCTGCTCGGCCACCCCAGGCGCCGCACCACCGACCGCGGCGACGCCTCCGGCACCGGCTACTGGTCGCCGATCACCGGCGAGTACCGGCAGGACCTGGTCGAGCTGGCGCTCGGCCACGAGCTCAGGCTGCCCGACGTCCTGCCCCCGGCCGAGCCCGCCGGGCACACCCCCGAGGGCCTGCTGATCTCGGCCGGAACCGGGGACAACATGGCCGCCGCACTGGGCCTGGGCCTCGGCCCCGGCGACGCGGTGGTCTCCCTCGGCAGCGCCGGAACGATCTTCGCGGTGCACGAGGAGGCCGTGGTGGACGCCTCCGGCCTGGTCTCCTCCTTCGCCGACGCCAGCGGCCGGCACCTGCCGATGGTCGCCACCCTCAACGCCGCCGAGGTGCTGCGCTCCACCGCCGCCCTGCTCGGCCGGGACCTGGAGGGCCTGAGCGACCTCGCCCTGCACTCCTCCCCCGGCGCCTACGGCCTGGTGCTGCTGCCCTACCTGGACGGCGAACGCACCCCCGCGCTGCCGCACGCGGCCGGCACCCTGACCGGGCTGCGGACCGAGGCGATGACCCCTCAGCACCTGGCCCGGGCCGCCGTCGAGGGCATGCTGTGCAACATCGCCGACGCCCTCGACGTGCTGCGCGCCCGGGGCGTCGCGGTGAAGCGGGTGTTCCTGCTCGGCACGGCCGGGCGGCTGCCCGCCGTCCGGCACATCGCCCCGATGCTGTTCGGCGTCCCGGTCGTGGTGCCGCCACCGGGCGCCCACGCCGCCCGCGGGGCCGCCCGGCAGGCCGCCTGGGCGCTGGCGGGCACCCCGGAGCCGCCGGAGTGGGAGCTGCCGGACGCCGAGACCGTCGAGCCCGACGGGGAGCAGGACCTGGCGATCGGCTCGGCGGTGCGTCAGCAGTACCGGGCCGCCCGCGACCAGGTCCACCCGGAGGCGGCGGCCTGACCCCGGCCCGGGGGCGGTGACGGCCGTGCGGATGCGGCACCCGGCGCCCGGTGGCAGCGTGGGACAGGACACGGCCACCGACGCGGAGGGCGGCAGGACGCCATGGCGCTGCACAAGGGAGCCGGCGGCGACCGCCGGCTGAGCATCGGCCCGTACCCGACCGTCGCCGACCCGTTGGGCGCGATGAAGCTGGCCCCGCCGCTGCACCGGCTCGGCGAGGGCCCGGTCGCGGCCGAGACCACGTACCAGCTGATCCACGACGAGCTGATGCTCGACGGCAACGCGAAGCTCAACCTGGCGACCTTCGTCACCACCTCGATGGACGCCCAGGCCACCCGGCTGATGACCGAGTGCCTCGACAAGAACATGATCGACAAGGACGAGTACCCGCAGACCGCCGAACTGGAGCGGCGCTGCGTGGCGATCCTCGCCGACCTCTGGCACGCCCCCGACCCGGACACCGCCGTCGGCTGCTCCACCACCGGCTCCAGCGAGGCCTGCATGCTGGCCGGCATGGCGCTCAAGCGCCGCTGGATGCGGCGCAACCCCGACCGCTACGCCGCCGGGGCCCGGCCGAACCTGGTGATGGGCGTCAACGTGCAGGTCTGCTGGGAGAAGTTCTGCAACTTCTGGGAGGTCGAGACCCGCACCGCGCCGATGGAGGGCGACCGCTTCCACCTGGACGCCGAGCGGGCGGTCGCGCTGTGCGACGAGAACACCATCGGCGTGGTCGCCGTGCTCGGCTCCACCTTCGACGGCTCGTACGAGCCGGTCGCGGAGATCTGCGCGGCCCTGGACGCCTTCCAGGAGCGCACCGGCACCGACGTCCCGGTACACGTGGACGGCGCCTCCGGCGGCATGGTGGCGCCCTTCCTCGACCCGGACCTGTCCTGGGACTTCCGGCTGCCCCGGGTCGCCTCGATCAACACCTCCGGCCACAAGTACGGCCTGGTGTACCCCGGGGTGGGCTGGGCGCTCTGGCGCGACAAGGAAGCACTGCCGGAGGAACTGGTCTTCCGGGTCAACTACCTGGGCGGCGAGATGCCGACCTTCGCCCTCAACTTCTCCCGGCCCGGCGCCGAGGTGGTCGCCCAGTACTACATCTTCCTGCGGCTCGGCCGGGAGGGCTTCCGGGCCGTCCAGGGCGCCTGCCGGGAGGTCGCCACCTACCTCGCCGAACGGATCGGGAAGCTGGACGGCTTCCGGCTGCTGACCCGGGGCGACCAGCTGCCGGTGTTCGCCTTCACCACCGAAGGGGACGTCCCGTTCGACGTGTTCGACGTCTCGCGGCGGCTGCGCGAACGCGGCTGGCAGGTGCCCGCGTACGCCTTCCCGGCGAACCGGGAGGACCTGTCGGTGCTCCGGGTGGTCTGCCGCAACGGCTTCTCGCGGGACCTCGCCGACCTGCTGCTGTCCGACCTCGACCGGCTGCTGCCGGAACTGCGGCGCCAGCCCGTCCCGCTCCAGCAGCTCGGGGTGCCGCCCCGCTCGGGCTTCCACCACTGAACCCTTCGCACAACCGGGAGAACGTCACGGCGGGGAGGGCGCAGCGAAGCGCCCTCCCCGCCGGATCATCCCGGCGGACCGGGGCCGGCGACCCCCCCCGGGGGGGCCCGGGGCGGGGGGGGGCCCCCGCGGCCCCCGCCCCCGCCCCCCCGCGGCCCGGCCGCCGTGGCGAAATCCCATGGATCCGTTGTGCGGTGACCCCGGCTCAGTTCCCGTT
>NZ_JBSHAP010000270.1:0-3411 GCF_053611565.1 Kitasatospora sp. NPDC054795 | reverse complement strand
GGGCGGCGCGGCCTGCACGGGCGGCGCGGCCGGGACGGGAGCGGCCTGCACCGGGGGCGCGGCCGGGACGGGCGCCACCGGCACCTCGCCCACCGGCGCGGCCGCCGCCGGGGCGACCGCCACCGGGGCCGTCATCGGCATGCCCACCGGGGCCGCCATCGGCGCGGCGAACCCGCCCGCCGCCGCCCGTCGCTCCAGCTTGTCCAGCCGTGCCTGCAGCGACAGCTCGTCGCTGTAGGCGCCCGGCAGCATCACCCGGGCGCAGATCAGCTCCAGCTGCAGCCGGGGCGCCGCGTTGCCGCGCATCTCGGTCAGCCCGGTGTTGACGATATCGGCGGCCCGGCTCAGCTCGGCCGCGCCGAACGCGTCCGCCTGCGCCTGCATCACCGCGACACGGTCGGCCGGGGCGTCGATCAGCCCCTTCTCCCCGGCGTCCGGCACGGTGGCCAGGATCACCAGGTCGCGCAGCCGCTCCAGCAGGTCGGTGACGAAGCGGCGCGGGTCGTGCCCGCCCTCGACCACCCGGTCGACCACCTGGAACACCGTCGCCCCGTCGTGCGCGGCGAAGGCGTCCACCACCTCGTCCAGCAGCGCCGAGTCGGTGTAGCCGAGCAGCGACGTGGCCATCTGGTAGGTGACGCCGCCCTCGGCGGCCCCGGCCAGCAGCTGGTCCATCACCGACATCGAGTCACGCACCGACCCGGCACCCGCCCGCACCACCAGGGGGAACACGGTGTCCTCGACCTGGATCCCCTCCCGGCCGCACACCTCCGCCAGGTAGTCGCGCAGCGTGCCGGGCGGGACCAGCCGGAACGGGTAGTGGTGCGTCCGGGACCGGATCGTCCCGATCACCTTCTCCGGCTCGGTGGTCGCGAAGATGAACTTGAGGTGCTCCGGCGGCTCCTCGACGACCTTGAGCAGCGCGTTGAAGCCGGCCGAGGTCACCATGTGCGCCTCGTCCAGGATGAAGATCTTGTACCGGCTGTGCACCGGCGCGAAGAACGCCCGCTCGCGCAGCTCGCGCGCGTCGTCCACACCACCGTGCGAGGCGGCGTCGATCTCGATCACGTCGATCGAGCCGGGCCCGCCGGTCGCGAGGTCCCGGCAGGACTGGCACTCCCCGCAGGGCGTCGGCGTCGGCCCCTGTTCACAGTTGAGGCAACGGGCCAGGATGCGCGCGCTCGTCGTCTTTCCACAGCCGCGCGGCCCACTGAACAGGTACGCGTGGTTGACCCTGTTGTTGCGCAGGGCCTGCTGGAGCGGAGCGGTCACGTGCTCCTGCCCGATGACCTCCGCGAAGGTCTCGGGGCGGTAGCGGCGGTACAGGGCTAGGGACACACCCCCGACGATATCGGGACGGACCGACAAACGCGTCGCCCCTCACCCCTCACCCCGGCCCCGGGAACGCAAAGACCCCCCGTGCACCCGCCAGAGCCCTCCTACCCTTGCTGCCTTCCGGCCCTGGGGGGGTTCAGAGAGATGACGCCACACGAGGGGCTGACCCCCACAGTACCGGATCCCGGCCCCGACGATCCACAGGCCACCCCATCCCTCCGCCTGCGGGACAGGTGGTCGCGACCACCCCGAAACATGTACTAAGCTCTCCCACGGAGGATTCGCCTAGAGGCCTAGGGCGCACGCTTGGAAAGCGTGTTGGGGGCAACCCCTCACGAGTTCGAATCTCGTATCCTCCGCCCTTGCCCAGTAGGGCAGTTGAAGGTCCCGACCGGGTTTCCGGTCGGGACCTTCTTCATGTCGTGGTCTCAGTTTTGGTCTCACTTCGTCCGAACGGCCGCCACGAACACCCGCTGGGACGCTTCGGGAGGCACCTTCGGCTGTGACCTACGGGCTCACGGGGTGGTGACCGCGTCCAGGACTCCCGCCGCACGGTTCGCGGTGAGGACGCCGAGGAGGTAGCCGTCGTCGTCGACGACGGGCCAGACGGCCAGTCGCCTGACCCGCATCGCGATCGCAGCCAGCGACAGACCCATGGTCGGCCAGGCGAACGGTCCGCGCTGGTGCGCGGCGGTGCTGACGGCGGTCCGCTCGGTGTACCAGGAGCGGGTCAGGAAGGGGTGGAGTCCGGTGCGGGTGACCAGTCCTTCGCACCGGCCGTTGTGGTCGCGGACGACCAGGTAGTCGATGTGGGCACTGCGGAGGATGTCGTCGGCCTGGTCGACCGTGCTGTCGTCGGCTATCTGGTAGTCGCACGGGTCCATGGCGTCGGCGACCGTGAGGCCGTGTCCGGGCCGTGCCGGGTGCGGAGAATGAGTGGTCACGGTGTTCACCGTTGCCCGTCTCCGGGCAGCCGTGGCTGCCCGGAACATCCTTCACCCAGAACGAAGCCGGAACTGGTACCGGAATACGAAATGCCCTGGATGTCTTCGAGCCTACTCCTGGGCTTCGCGGCCCGTGGCAGGCTGCCGCGGAGTACGGCGGAGTACGGCGGAGTACGGCGGGAGACAACCGAGGACATTCCGCATACCGCTATTCGCGCTGGTGTCGCCCTAGGTATGACAGGTCCCTTACGGACCGGACGGGCGGCCCGACATGATGCCGATACCCATCCCCACCCCTTCCTCGCCCGGGTCGTGGTCCGTGCCCGGCGCTCCGCTGCTGCCACGCCTGATGCTGGAACCGACGATGTCGCGGGACGGGATGTTCGACGGGGCGTGGTGGCCCCGCTCCAGTCACCTGCCGGCTGAGCTCCCTGACCTGATCACCGCACTCGGCGCCCACCTGGGCCGGATCGTCCGGATCGGCCTCGACACTGCATCCTGGCGCGAAGCGCCCCGTTCCGTTGTGGTCAACGGCCTGATGATCAGGATCGGCTGGTTCACGGGCAGCGACGCGACGATCAGCATCACGCGGGGGTTCCAGGACCACTTCCTGCTCTTGGTGGTGCCGCCCGGCACCGATTCGCGGACTGCCTCGTCGGCGATGGCCGGGGCTGCGGCGACCGGCAATCACACCCCGGCCGCCGAACTCCTGCTCGGCTGATCAGCCGACCAGACCCCGTCCGATCCGTGTCGCCCTGGACGCAACGGGTAGCCGCCATGGTCAGAGACGGATCTGCGACGTGGGGCCCACCATGTGCGCTTCATCCCCAATCAGCCGGCAGTTCCGACTGGCATTCCGGCCACACTTGAGCTTCCCCCGTTGTGCGGGAGGTGCTGATTAGCTGGTCAGAGCGGGTGTGGGTGGTTCGGTGGTCACGGGTTTGGCCGTCGCCTGGTTGGCGTAGTACTTCGCCTCGTACTCGTCGGGGCTGAGCCAGCCGAGACGCTTTTGGATGCGGCGGGTGTTGTACCAGCCGTCGATGACCCTGTTGCCCAATTGGGTGAACCCTTCGCGATCTCGCACCTGGATGTGTCCTGGACGGAAAGATCGCTCTTCAGCGGTCTGATCCAG
>NZ_JBSHAP010000269.1:0-3441 GCF_053611565.1 Kitasatospora sp. NPDC054795 | reverse complement strand
GCCCTCCGTCGTCCGTTCGGAGGGCGCTTCGGCGTGCTCCCGGCCGGCCGGCGCCCGCTGCCCGCCAACCGCCGTCCGCCACTCGCCGATCGCGGACGGCGGATCACCCTTTTCCGATCACGTCGCCGGAGATTATTTCGGCGGGAAAACAATTGGCAAAAAGCCGTTCCCGGTCGGTGAGCAATGTGAGAGATGCCTTTGCGGGCGTCCGGCGTTCATGCTCGTGCAGTAGACCTGCGAGTGAAGTGGGATTCACCGTCGCATTTCGGGACCGCGGAACCAGGACCCCGGGCCTTTTCGGCCCGCAGGAGTCGGCCGCGGGAGTGCACTCGATGCGAAAGCAGGGTCGTACGCGATCTGCCGAGAGGGGAATTTCGGTGACAAACCGTGAACGATTCCGCAGACTGGTACCGGGCCTGGTGGTGATCATGGTGGCCGCCTCGCTGTTCTTCGCGGCGCGGAGCTCGGTCGCGGTGGCCGGGGCGGAAGGGGTCGCGAAGCAGTACGGCTTCAAGGAAATGCCCATCGCGATGCCGCCCGGCTACGACCAGCAGCCGATGAAGACGGTCCGGAAGGTGAACCCGGCCTACCAGAAGATCCGTTCGTGGATCTCCTCGGTCGGGGCCAGCATCGCGATCAACGACCTCACCGGGCACGGTGTGGCCAACAGCATGTGCATCGTCGACACCAGGACCGACAGCGTCGTCGTGACGTACACGCCGACCGCCCGGCAGGCCGACCGGTTCACGCCCTTCGTGCTGGACGGCAAGCCGCTGCCGATGGACGACACCATGGCGCCCACCGGCTGCACACCCGGCGACTTCAACAGCGACGGCCGGATGGACCTCCTGGTCACGTACTGGGGCCGCACGCCCATCCTGTTCATGGCCAAGTCGGACGCGACGACCCCCGCCGCGAGCTCCTACGTGCCGCGCGAGCTGGTGCCCTCGGAGTCGCTGGACGGGAAGTACCACGGCCCGCGCTGGAACACCGACGCGGACTACGTCGGCGACCTCGACGGCAGCGGACACCCGTCGATCGTGATCGGCAACTACTTCCCCGACTCCGACGTCCTCGACCCCAACGGTCTGAAGAACGTCGTGATGAACGACTCGCTGTCCAGTGCCAAGAACGCCGGCGGCGACCACGTCCTGCGCTGGCAGCAGAGCACCTCGGGGCCCGAGCCCACGGCGTCGTACGTGGAGGAGAAGGGCGCCATCCCCTTCGACGCGTCGACCGGATGGACCCTGGCGATCTCGGGCGCCGACCTGACCGGTGACGGACTGCCCGAGCTGTACGTCGCCAACGACTTCGGCCACGGGCACCTGCTGTACAACCGGTCGACGCCCGGGCACATCGAGCTCACCGAGGCCAAGGGCCAGCGCACCCCGACCACGCCCAAGTCCTTCGTGCTCGGCAACGGTTCCTTCAAGGGCATGGGCGTCGACTTCGGCGACCTCGGCCACGACGGCAAGTTCGACATGATGGTCAGCAACATCACCGTCGCCTGGGGCCTGGAGGAGAGCAACTTCGTCTGGATCAACAAGGCCAAGGACGAAGCCGACATGCGGAACAAGCTCGACGCCGGCATCGCGCCGTTCACCCAGGAGGCCCAGGAGCACGGCATGGCCTGGACCGGCTGGGGCTGGGACGCCAAGATGGGCGACTTCCTCAACAGCGGCGACCTCAACGTCCTCCAGGCCACCGGCTTCGTGAAGGGCAAGATCAACCGCTGGCCGTGGCTGCAGGAGATGGCCATGACCAACGACGACCTGCTGTCCAACCCCGCGATGTGGCCCAACGTCCAGCCCGGTGACGACATCGCCGGGGACGAGGCGATCGCCTTCTACGCCAAGACCCCCGACGGCCCGTACGTCAACATCAGCGAGCAACTGGGCATCGCCGTGCCCACCCCGACCCGCGGCCTCGCCACCGGCGACACCACCGGGACCGGCCGGCTCGACTTCGCGGTGGCCCGGCAGTGGGGCCCGCCCGCCTTCTACGCCAACACCTCGCCCAACCTGGGCAACCAGCTGAACCTGCGGCTCTACCGGCCGACCGCCGAGGGCGGGGCGGGCGAGGGCCTGGTGAACTCCGGGTCGCCGGCGTACGGCGCCACCGTGTGCGTGATGACCCCGGACGGCACCACCCAGATCTCCCAGCTCGACGGCGGCGGCGGCCACGGCGGCTTCCGCAGCTTCGACACGCGCTTCGGCCTCGGCTCCCACCAGGGTCCGGTCACCGTCGAGTTGCGGTGGCGGGACGCGAACGGCGGGATGCACAAGAAGACCGAGCAGCTCACCGCCGGTACGCACACCCTGATGCTGACCAGCGACGCCCAGGAGGTCCCGAACCGATGAGCGCCACCGCGCAGTCCCGCCCCGGCGGGGCCCCGGCCGCCCCGGCCGCCGTGCCCCCCGCGCCCGCGAAGCCCAAGGATCCGCGCTACCTCGCCCTGCGCAACTTCGCGATCTCCATCAGCGTGTTCAACGCCTTCGGCTACACCCTGCTCGGCTTCGAACAGCCCTGGCTGTGGCCGTTCATCGCGGTGTTCACCGCCTACACCTGCGAGATCTGCTTCGAGCTGATCAGCGGCTGGGCCCAGCGGCGCCCGCCGCGCTTCCTGGGCAACGGGGTGCGCGGGGTCTACGAGTTCCTGCTGCCCGCCCACATCACGGCGCTCGCGGTCAACATGCTGACCTACGGGAACAACCAGCTGCTGCCGATGTTCTTCGGGGTGGTCATCGGCGTCGGCGGCAAGCACGCCCTGCAGGCGCCGATCGCCGGCCGGATGCGGCACTACATGAACCCGTCCAACTTCGGGATCACGATGTCGCTGGTGTGCTTCGGATCCTGGTTCAGCATCTCGCCGCCGTACCAGTTCACGGAGAACGCGAACACCTTCTTCCGGGTGATGATCCCGCTGATCATCGCCACCGCGGGAACGGTGATCAACGCGCTGCTCACCAAGCGGACGCCGCTGATCGTCGGCTGGCTCGGCGCGTTCGCCATCCAGGCGTTCGTCCGGCACTGGATCTGGGACGTCTCGCTGTACTCCGCGCTCGGCGCGATGACCGGTGTCGCCTTCGTGCTGTTCACCAACTACATGATCAGCGACCCGGGAACGACGCCGATGAAGGCCAAGGCCCAGTTCATGTTCGGCTCCTCGGTCGCCATGGTCTACGCGGTCCTGATGGTGTTCAACGTGGTCTACACGCTCTTCTACGCCACCACCATCGTCTGCGCCCTGCGCGGGATCGGATGGTGGGTCGCGCACCTGATCAAGCGGTCCCGGCAGGCGGGCTCCGCCGGGGCGGGCACCCCGGACGGGACGGCCGCGCAGCCGCAGCAGGTCGGGGCGGTCGCGGCCTGAGGCACCCGCGTACGACACCGCGCACGACACCGCAACGGCGCTGTGGCGCTGCCCGCTCGGGGCAGCGC
>NZ_JBSHAP010000268.1:0-3485 GCF_053611565.1 Kitasatospora sp. NPDC054795 | reverse complement strand
AACCGGTCCGCCACCCGACGACCCGTCTTCCCCGTCCCACCGACCACCAGCACCACACCGGACTCGACCGCGAGATCCACCGCACCAGCCATCACGAACACCCTCATTCCAAGACTCGGAGGAAACACCGGAGACCGATCTTCGAGGGCGCCGGTTGCGCCCGATCGGTTCGTCGTCGTGGCACCATTCAAATCCCCCCTGCCCGGACGATCCATAGCCGCCGCTCTCAGCTCCATGCGCGAGCGTCTACGCCACCGATGCGCCACCGACCGGCGGTGCTCCGCCCGCCCACGGTCGTCGAACCACCCGCGGCCCGGGCTCCCCGGCACCCACCACAACACACCGCACCTCCGCCTGAAAGCTCTTTCCAGCGCCTCTCGACCCTTCTTCGACCGCGCGGCGGGAAGCGCCGCGCACGGCGGCCGGAAACGGGCCGGCGGGGAAATTCGCGGAGTGACCGGAAAGGAGAACCCCGGTCCCGGGACCGGGGAATCCCGTCGCCGGCACCGATCGTCCCGAGGTGCGGGCCCGAAGGGATTCCGCCCGGTGCCGACGGACCGGTCCGGTCCGGGCACCGTCCGCCTCCCCGTTCGACCCGCTCGGCCGCTGCCCGGCCCCGCTGAGCCCCCGCTCTCCGCCGGAGCCCCGCCAAGGTGCTCGAACACGCCCGCCCCCGAGCCGAGCGGGTGCCCGGAACCTGTCGAATCCTTTAACGCCCTGTCTGGCGGATCATCAGACTTGTTGCTGCTTAGGTGGATTGTCCGTGCACCGGCTCCCGTTCCGTGGATAGCATCTGAATTCCATTCTGTTCGAGCGCTAATCGCCTGGGAGGGGCGGCGCCGGACAGACCGACAGGAGACTTCATGCGCGTGTCCAAGCACGTCCACCCCGTCAGCAACCGCCCGACCGCGGCCGACGTCGCCCTGCCACCGGCGCTGCCCTATCCCGACGGCTGGTCCGCACTCGCCTTCTCCGCCGAGCTCAAGCCCGGCACCGTGCTCACCCGCCAGCTCGCGGGCGAGGACGTCGTGCTGTACCGGCTGCGCAACGGCCGCCTCCGCGCGATCCGCCCCTACTGCCCGCACCTGGGCGCCCACCTCGGCCTGGCCACGGTCGAGGGCAACGACCTGGTCTGCCCGTTCCACCGCTTCGCCTTCGACGCCGACGGCCACTGCGTACGCACCGGGTACGGCACCCAGACGCCCAAGGCCGCGCTGACGCAGCTGCCGGTGCGCGAGGTGAACGAGGCGGTCTTCGTCTGGCGCCACCACGACGGCCGGGAGCCGGACTGGGAGATCCCCGCCTGGCACCGGCTCGGCGACGGACGGCAGCCGCTGCGGTACGCCTCCTTCGAGATGCCCGGCTACGCCCAGGACGTCATGGAGAACTCCTTCGACCTCGGCCACTTCGTCACCCTGCACGGCTGGCCCGAGGGCGAGCTGGTGGCACCGGTGGAGTTCGACGGCACCGGCTTCCACATCTCGATGCTGGTCCGGGAGACCTTCCCGCTGCTCGGAATGCGCGAGGTCCACGTCGAGGTGGACGGGTACGGCCTCACCGCCCTGCACACCGACGTCCACACGCCCTCGCTCGGCCTGGAGATCTGCTCGCTGGTCATGGCCACCCAGGTCGCCCCCGGCCGGATGCAGCTGCGGCAGGCGAGCCGCTTCGTGATGGCGGAGCCGTCCGGGCTGCCGCCGGCCGTCGCCCGGACGGTCAGCCGGGCGGTGACCAGGCTGCTGGCGGGCCCGATGTTCCGGCGCAATCTGGAGTTCACCTCGGCGGACTTCCCGATCTGGTCCACCAAGCGGTACGTCTCCCCGCCCCGGCTCACCCAGGGCGACGGGCCGATCGGCGCGATGCGGCACTGGGCCCGGCAGTTCTACCCGCCGGACCACCAGGCGCACCTGCCGGGGCCGGCCTCGCTCGCCCCCCGGAACGGGCACGGCGCCCCGCACGGGCACGAGCCGAACGGGCAGGCCCTGAACGAGCAGGGCGCGAACGGGCACAGCACGGACGGCCACGCCGGGGCCGCCGCGGACCGCACCCCGGCGGAGGCCTCCGACAAGGCGCCCAGTGGAGCCGCCCGGAACTGAGCCGGTCCCGGCCGCCCCCGCCCCGCACCCGCACCCGCTCGCCGAGTCCGCCCCGTTCCCGCTGCCCGCAACGGCTCGCCGCACTCGTTCCGCGCCCATCGGTCCGAACCGGAACCGCCCGTCCCGGCGGTACCGTCTGGCGTGGAGTACGGACGGGCGCGGCGAGGGGAGAGTCGGCGTGGAGGCACTGGGGGACGGGGATCCCCGGCAGGTGGGCGAGTACCGCCTGCTGCGGAGACTCGGTGCGGGCGGAATGGGCCGGGTCTACCTGGGCCGGACGGCGGGCGGCCGCACGGTGGCGGTCAAGCTGGTGCACGAACAGTTCGCGGCGGAACGGGAGTTCCGCGTGCGGTTCCGCAACGAGGTGGCCGCCGCCCGGCGGGTCGGCGGCCGCTGGACGGCCCCGGTGCTGGACGCGGACACCGAGGGCGCCCAGCCCTGGGTGGCCACCGGGTACGTCGCCGGGCCCTCGCTGGCCGCCGCCGTGCGGGAGTTCGGCCCGCTGCCCGTCGCCGCCGTCCGCTCGCTCGGGGCGGGGCTCGCCGAGGCGCTGCAGGCCGTGCACGCCCAGGGGCTGGTGCACCGGGACGTCAAGCCGTCGAACGTGCTGCTGGCGCTGGACGGCCCGCGCCTGATCGACTTCGGGATCACCCGGGCACTGGACGCGGCGACCGCGCTCACCCGGTCCGGCTTCGTGGTCGGCTCCCCGGGCTACCTCTCCCCCGAGCAGGCCGACGGGCGCAGCGCCGGGCCCGCCTCGGACGTCTTCTCGCTCGGCGCCGTACTCGCCCACGCCGCCACCGGCACCGCGCCGTTCGGCTCGGGGGTGAGCGCGCCGGTCCTGCTCTACCGGGTCCTTCACGAGGAGCCGGAACTCGACGTGGCCGACCGGGAGTTGCACTCGCTGCTGACAGCGTGCCTGGCCAAGGACCCGGCCCGCCGGCCCACTCCCGCCCAGCTGCGCGAGCGGCTGACGGCCGCCGACCCGACGGCGGGCGAGCGGCTGGAGCGACGGGACTGGCTGCCGCCCGCGATCGCTGCCGCACTGGCCGCGCTCGCGGTCGAACTGCTGGACCTGGACAGTGACTCTCCGGCCCGACCCGGCGCTCCCAGCGGGCAGTTCGGCCCGGCGGAGCCGTGGCACGCCGCACCGCCGGCCCCGGGAACACCGGCCCCCGGTACGCCCACGCCCACGCCCCCGGGCACGCCGACGCCGTACTCCCCGACGCGGCCCCCGCCGTACCGGCCCCCGTACGCGCCCCCGCCGCAGCCGACCCGCGGCCGGCCCGGCCCCGGCGTGCTGTTGGTCGCCGCCGTCCTGGCCGTCGCGGCGGCCGGCACCGCGGTGGCCCTGGCCGTGCGCGGCACCGACACCGACGGCACCGGATC
>NZ_JBSHAP010000267.1:0-3515 GCF_053611565.1 Kitasatospora sp. NPDC054795 | reverse complement strand
GCGGCGCGCCGCTGCCCGGGCGCGGAGCGCGGCGGTGCCGCGGCGGCCGGCCGCCGGAGCCGCGACAGCCGAAGCGGCAACCCATACCAGAACTGGTCGCTGTCGAAGACCTCGTGAGCCGTTCGGGGTAAGGCTGTTCCCGTGAGCCCGTAAAACCGGTCGGCCCGTACGCCGGCCGACCCTTCGACCCGAGCCGCCGACGCCCGCGCGCCGCGAGGCCCGCAGGCCGGCAGGTCCGTCGCGCCGGGAACGGCCGCCGCCCACCCAGCGGCAGCCGCTCCCGGCGCCGGCCGTTCCCAGCGTCCCTGCCCCCCACACCGCCCCGAGGACCCTCCCGTATGCGAACCCGCCCCCACCTCGCCGCCCTCGCCCTCACCGCCGCGGCCCTGCTGTCCGCGGCCGTACCCGCCGCCGCCCACGGCGACAGCGTCCACCTGGACGTCACCGGCCAGCAGAACGGCCGTGTCAGCACCGTCGCCACCTGGGAGAACGACCACGACCCGGTGACCGGGGAGTTCGCCGGCACGCTCCTCGCGACGGCCTCCGACGGCCGCACCGTCGGGCCCTGGCGCCTGGTCACCGTCCCCGGCCGCCCGGGGACGTACACCACCCGGGAGGTCCTCCCGGTCGGGCACTGGCGGGTGACGGTGGACTGCGCCTTCCCCGCCCTCGGGCACGGCGAGCGCGAGCTCGACGTCGACACCGTCGAGATCGCCGACCCGGCGCCCCCCACGGCGCTGTCCGAAACCTCGCCGCGGTCCGCCGGGGTGAGCCCCGCCCCGCTCCGGGAGAGCACCGGCGCGACGGGGACCACCGCCGCCCCCGTCTCCGCCCGGGAGGCCTCGCCCGGCCCCGCCCACGCGACCACCTCCGACGCCACCGCCTGGGCGGCCATCGGCACCGCCTGCGCGGCCGTCGTCCTGGTCGCCACCGGGCTCTGGCTGCGCCGTCACCGCGGCTGAGCCGCCCGGAACCGCCCGCCCCGGGAACGGGGACGCACCCGCGGTGGAACCGGCCGGGTGCGAACCGACGTCCCTTCCGGTCACCGGGCGCCACCGGGCGCCCGGACGACCGCAAGGGAGCGTCCGCGCATGAAGAAGGTCCTGATCACCGGCGGCGCGGGTTTCATCGGCAGCACCGTCGCCTCCGCCCTGCTCGACCGGGGGATCACCCCGGTCGTGCTGGACGACCTGTCCCGGGGCCGGACCGAGTTCGTCGCGGACCGGGTCTTCTACCGGGGCGACATCGCCGACGCGGCCCTGCTCGACCGGATCTTCGCCGAGCACCCCGACATCGACGCCACCGTGCACTGCGCCGCGAAGATCGTCGTACCGGAGTCGGTGGCCAAGCCGCTGTACTACTACCGGGAGAACGTCGCCAAGACCGTCGAACTCCTGGAGGCCCTCCAGCGCCACGGCTGCACCCGGGTCGTTTTCAGCAGCTCCGCCTCGATCTACGCCCCCACCCCCGACGCCCGGGTCGACGAGAGCAGCCCGGTCGACGCCGGGAGCCCGTACGCGCGCACCAAGCAGATGATGGAGCAGGTCCTCCAGGACTGGACCCGGGGCGAGGGCGCCGAGCGCCAGCGGGTCATCGCCCTGCGCTACTTCAACCCGATCGGCGCCGACCCGCAGCTGCGCACCGGTCTCCAGGACCTCCGGCCCACCCATGCCCTCGGCAAGCTGATCGAGGCGCACACCACGGGCACCCCGTTCACCGTGACCGGCACCGACTGGGCGACCCGCGACGGCTCCGGCATCCGCGACTACGTCCACGTCCAGGACCTCGCCGAGGCGCACGTCGCGGCGCTGCTCCGGTTCGACGAGGTGATCGCCCCGGGCGTGGCGGACCGCTACCGGGTGATCAACGTCGGCACCGGGGACGGGACCACCGTGCGGGAGCTGATCGCCGCCTTCGAACAGGCCGTCGGCACCGGCCTGGAGGTGCGGGAGGCGGGCCCGCGGCCCGGGGACGTGATCGGCTGCTACGCCGTCGTGGACACCGCACGGGACCTGCTCGGCTGGCAGCCGCGGCGCGGCATCGCCGAGGGGGTCGCCGACGCGCTGGCCTGGCGGAGGGTCTGGTCCGCCCGGATCGGCGTCAGCTGAACGCCGGAGGCTGTCAGGCCACGGCCTCGCCGGACTTCGACCAGTTGTCGCGCAGCCGGTCGAGGTAGGACTGCGCCTGGGAGCCGATCTTGACGCCCCGGGCGAAGGCCAGCATGTTGCCCGCGCCCGCGTTGTAGCCGAGGGCGACCAGCTCGTCCCGGGTGAGCGGCACGCCCGGGCGGGCGGGCAGCTGCGCGGCGAGGTCGTGCAGGTGCCAGGCGGCCGCCTGGACGGCCAGGTTCCGGTCGTCCGGGAGCTCCTCCCACTGCCGGGAGGCGAACGGGCGGCCGGGCTTGGTGTCGTCGAAGGCGGCCCGGTGCATGTTGGCGACGCCGAACGAGGCGTCCGGCTTGCCGCGCTGCCAGGCCCGTTCGAGTTCGGGGTCGTGCGGCTTGTACGCCTCGTTGTAGAGGATCGCCATCAGAAGCTGCGGGTTGACCCCGGCCTCGGCGGCGTACTGGCGGACCGGTGCCGCGTAGTCGGCCGGGTCGTAGCGGCCCGAGGGCTTGGAGGGTTTCGACGGTGGAGCGGAGGAGCCGTCCGACGGTGCGGCACCCGGGGAGGGACCGGAGGCGGCGGTCGGGGAGGGGCCGGCGGAGGCCGCGCCGTCGTGGCCGTTGCCGCGGACGAGACCCAGTCCGGCCACCACCACGACGCCGATCACCAGCCAGCGTCCCCGGCCGGACCCCTTCTTCTCCTCGCTCACCGCTGCCGCCCCTCCCCGTTCGCTCGTGCGCCCGTTCGAGCACCGTGCGGCTGATCGCTCCCTGCGGCAGGTTACTCGGCGGGCTTCTGGTCGCCGTCGAGGTTGCGCAGGAAGTCCTTCGCCTTCTCGACGCCGGTGTCGATCTGCCCGCTGTACTTGCCGTCCGTGCGGTCGTCGATCGCGTCGCCGACCTTGTCCAGGCCCTGCCCGATCACGTCGCCGTGCTCGCGGGCGAGGTCGGTGGCCTTGTCCGCGAGGTTCTTCAGACTCTCAAACATGGTGACGCTCTGCTCCTCTGATGCGTTCCTGATGGTGTGCCGACGTGGCGGGGATCATGACCATCCTAACGACGGCCCACCAGGCGGTCCGTCGCCGCCGGGTGACGGCGGATGACTTTGCTGAAATGGGTTCGTATGCTCAGGCCATCTTCTACGGCGATGTAGAGGGTGGGGTCCCCACCAGGACGCCACCAGGACCGAAGGCGTCCCGGCACGCGCGGCGGCGCGATCGCTCCGCCGTGGCCGCAACGATCGAGGGAAGTGCGCATGGCCGGTCAGCGGGCGAGAACGCCGTACCAGGACGCGGGACCGCGCACCGAGGACCGCGCCCTGCCCGCGCAGCGCTCCCGGGCGGCCGGTGCGGGCGGTCCGGGGAGCCCCGCGGGCCCCGCGGCGCCCGGGGCGGCCCGGGCACCGCGCCCC
>NZ_JBSHAP010000266.1:0-3717 GCF_053611565.1 Kitasatospora sp. NPDC054795 | reverse complement strand
CGCCGTACGGCTTCCGGCCGGGCGGGTCAGTCGCTGGCCTGGGGTCTGTGGGAGCAGGCCAGTGAGCTGACCGGTCATCTCTCCTCGGCACGCAGCGGTTCCGGACTGCCGACCGCGCAGGCCCTGGCCCTGTTCGACCGGGCGATCACCCTGCCCGT
Source organism: Kitasatospora sp. NPDC054795 (assembly GCF_053611565.1). NCBI lineage: Bacteria > Bacillati > Actinomycetota > Actinomycetes > Kitasatosporales > Streptomycetaceae > Kitasatospora > Kitasatospora sp. NPDC054795. Next base: position 3,559 of record NZ_JBSHAP010000266.1, on the reverse strand, counting down.
ACCGCACCTCCTGCCGACGGTCCTGGACCTGGCCGCCGCGCAGGCCGTCTCCACCCATGGGGTGCCCCCGCTGCTGCGCGGTCTGATCCGGCCGTCCGCCCGCCGGGCCGCCGACCGGGGCGCGGGTGCGGAGTCCGGACTTCTGGCCCGGCTGCGGCCGCTGCCGGCCGAGGAGCGGCGCGCGCAGCTGCTGGAGCTGGTTCGCGGCAGCGCGGCCACCGTGCTCGGCCACGGCGCCACGGACGCGGTCGGCCCCCGGCACGCGTTCCGGGAGCTCGGCTTCGACTCGCTGACCGCCGTGGAGCTGCGCAACGGGCTGAACGCCGTCACCGGGCTTCGGCTGCCGGTGACTCTGGTCTTCGACTACCCGACACCGGCCGTGCTGGCCGAGCACCTCGACGAGCTGCTCTTCGAGCGGGCCGCCTCCGTGGCGCCGCTCGTCGAGACGGCCGTGGACACCGGCGAGCCCATCGCGATCATCGGCATGAGCTGCCGCTTCCCCGGCGGCGCGGACAACCCCGAGCGGCTCTGGCGCCTGCTGGCCGAGGGCTTCGACGGCGTGACCGCTTTCCCGGCCGACCGCGGCTGGGAGATCGAGGTCGCCGACGCCACCTACACGCCGCGCGGCGGCTTCCTGCACGACGCCGCCGACTTCGACGCCGGGCTGTTCGGGATCTCGCCGCGCGAGGCGCTGGCGATGGACCCGCAGCAGCGCCTGCTGCTGGAGGCCTCCTGGGAGGCCTTCGAGGCCGCCGGCCTCGACCCGCTGTCGATGCACCGGTCCTCCACCGGCGTCCTGGTCGGCGCCTCGGCGTTCGGCTACGGCGCCGGGATGGACCTGCCGGAGTCGGAGGGGCACCTGATGACGGGTGCCGCCACCAGCATCCTCTCCGGCCGCGTCTCGTACGTGTTCGGCCTGGAGGGCCCGGCCGTCACCGTGGACACCGCCTGCTCCTCCTCCCTGGTGGCGATGCACTGGGCGATCCAGGCGCTGCAGCGCGGCGAGTGCGCGATGGCGCTGACCGGCGGTGTGACCGTGATGTCCACCCCGGGGGTGTTCGCCGAGTTCGACCGGCAGGACGGCCTGGCCTCGGACGGGCGCTGCAAGGCGTTCTCCGCCGGGGCCGACGGCACCGTCTGGTCCGAGGGTGTCGGCGTGCTGGTGCTCCAGCGCCTGTCCGACGCCCGTCGGGACGGCCACCGGGTGCTCGCGGTGATCCGCGGCAGCGCGGTCAACCAGGACGGCGCCTCCAACGGGCTCACCGCGCCGAACGGCCCCTCCCAGGAGCGGGTGATCCGGCAGGCGCTGGCCTCCGCGCGGCTCGCCCCGTCCGAGGTGGACGTGGTGGAGGCGCACGGCACCGGCACTCCGCTCGGAGACCCGATCGAGGCCCAGGCGCTGCTGGCGACCTACGGCCAGGACCGGCCGGCCGACCGGCCGTTGTGGCTGGGATCGATCAAGTCCAACATCGGCCACACCCAGTCGGCGGCCGGCGTCGCGGGCGTCATCAAGATGGTGCAGGCGATGCGCCACGGCGTCCTCCCGGCCACGTTGCACGTGGACGAACCGACCTCGCACGTGGACTGGTCGGCGGGCGCGGTGGAGCTGCTGACGCGGGCCCGGCCGTGGCCGGAGGACGGTCGCCCGCGTCGCGCGGGCGTGTCCTCCTTCGGTATCAGCGGCACCAACGCCCACGTCATCCTGGAGCAGGGCGACCCGTCGCCCGCGCCGGAACCGGTGGAGGACAGCGGCCCGGTGCTCTGGCCGGTCTCCGCGAAGACCCCGGAGGGGCTGCGCGGACAGGCCGCGAGGCTCGCCGAGTTCGCGGCGACCGGGCCCGACCCGGCGGCCGCTGGACACGCGCTGGCCGTCACCCGGGCGGCGCTGGAACACCGCGCGGTGGCCGTGGGTGACACGGCTGCCGCGATCGGGGCGGGCCTGACCGCGCTGGCCGAGGGCCGGCCCGGCGAGGGCGTGGTCTCGGGTACGGCGGTCGAGGGCCGCACGGCGTTCCTGTTCACGGGGCAGGGTGCGCAGCGGGTCGGCATGGGCCGGGGTCTGTACGAGGCGTTCCCGGTGTTCGCGGAGGGCTTCGACGCGGTCTGCGCGGAGCTGGACGCGAGGCTCGGGCGGTCGGTGCGGGAGGTCGTCCTCGACGGCGTCGAGGATCTGGACCGGACGGTGTGGGCGCAGGCCGGGCTGTTCGCGGTCGAGGTGGCGTCGTTCCGGCTGCTCGAATCCTGGGGCGTGACGCCCGACTTCCTGCTCGGGCACTCGATCGGTGAGGTGGCGGCCGCCCATGTGGCGGGCGTGTTCTCGCTGGCGGACTCCTGCGCCCTGGTGGCGGCGCGCGGCCGGCTGATGCAGGCACTGCCGAGCGGCGGGGCGATGCTCGCCGTGCAGGCCACCGAGGCCGAGGTGCGGGCGGAGATCGGAGAACGCCTGGATGTCGCGGCCGTCAACGGGCCGCGTTCGGTGGTGGTTTCCGGCCCCGTCGAGGTGGTCGAGGAGTTCGCGGCCCGCTGGAAGGCCGAGGGTCGCCGGATCCGCCGGCTGACCGTCTCGCACGCGTTCCACTCGGCGCTGATGGAGCCGATGCTGGAAGAATTCGCTTCCGTGCTGGCCGGGTTGACCTTCGCCGAGCCGCGCATCCCGGTCGTGTCGAACCTGACCGGTGGGATCGCCGAGCCCGGGCTGCTCACCACCTCCGACTACTGGGTGCGCCAGGTCCGCGAGGCGGTCCGCTTCGCCGACGGCGTCGCCCACCTCGACGGGCAGGGCGTCACCCGCTACGTCGAGCTGGGCCCGGACGCGGTGCTGAGCGGCCTGGCCGGACAGGCGGTTGCCGAGGCCGTGTTCGCGCCGCTGCTGCGCCGTGAGCGGGAGGAGTCGGGCACCGCGCTGACCGCGCTGGCCCGGCTCTGGACGGCCGGCGCGGACGTGGACTGGCGGGCCGTGCTGCCGGCCGGCCGACGGCTCGAACTGCCGACGTACGCCTTCCAGCGCGAGCGCTACTGGCCGCGCCCGGCCGTTCGGTCCGGAGACGCCGGTTCGGTCGGCCAGCTGTCGGCCGGCCACCCGATGCTCGGCGCTGCGGTTCAACTGGCCGGTGAAAACGGCCTGTTGCTGACCGGACGGCTGTCGCTTGCCACCCACCCGTGGCTCGCGGACCACGCTGTCCAGGGCCAGGCGCTGGTGCCGGGGACGGCCTTCGTGGACATGGCGCTGCGCGCGGGCGAGCAGATCGACCGCCCGGTCCTGGAGGAGCTGGTGCTCCAGGCGCCGTTGCCGCTGCCCGAGCAGGGCGGCGTGCACCTCCAGGTGCGGGTGGCGGCCCCGGGCGAGGAGGGCGACTGCCGGGTGGAGATCCACGCCCGGCCGGACACCGGCGGGACCGCGCCGTGGATCTGCCACGCGGTGGGAACCCTGACCGCGCAGGAGCGGGCGCCGGAGTTCGATCTGGCCGCCTGGCCGCCGGCCGGTGCCACGGCGCTGTCGCTGGAGGGTTTCTACGAGGCTCTGGCCGAGGTCGGGTACGGCTACGGTCCGGTGTTCCGG
>NZ_JBSHAP010000265.1:0-3873 GCF_053611565.1 Kitasatospora sp. NPDC054795 | reverse complement strand
CCAGACCCCACACCTGCGCCTGCCACGGACTCACCAACCGGTCCGCCCGGCCCACCGACACCGCACCGGACGTCAGGGACCACAGCTTCGCCCGCGCGCCGGAGTCGGCGAGGGCGTGCAGCAGGGTCAGCGTCGCGGCCACCCCGGCCGGGAGCAGCGAGCCCCCGGCGTGCGGCTCGGCGTGCGGCTCGGCGTCGGCCGCGAGCAGCGAGACCACGCCCGCGAACTCGCCCTCGGCATTCAACTCGCTGATCCGGTCGGCCAGTTCCTCCCGACCGGCACCGTCGACGGCCAGCGGAACGACCTCCGCACCGGCGGCCAGCAGCGCGCTCTCCACGCCCTCCACCGACGCACCCGCACCCGTCACCAGCAGCCAACGACCCGACAGCCGCCCCTCCGCCGAACCGGCCAACGGCTTCCACGTCACCCGGTACCGCCAGGAGTCCACCACCGAATCCACCCGACGCCGCTGCCGCCACGAGGACAGCACCGGCAGGACGGAGCCCAGTTCCTCGGGCGCCCGGTCGATCTCCAGGGCCGCGGCGAGTTCGCCGAGGTCCTGGCGCTCCACGGCCTGCCAGAAGCGCGCCTCGTCCGGGTCGGCCACGACGGCCGTTCCAGGCGCGGCCTTCGGCCAGTAGCGCTCCCGCTGGAAGGCGTAGGTCGGCAGCTGGGCCGGACGACCGGCCGGCAGCAGCCCGGACCAGTCGATCTCCGCCCCGGCCGTCCACAGCGTGGCGAGCGCCCGCAGGGCCGTGTCGTGGTCGTCCCGGTCCTTGCGCAGCAGCGGCGCGCAGACCGCGTCGGGGAGCATCCGGCCGGCCAGCGCGGTCAGCACGCCGTCCGGGCCGAGCTCCACGAAGCGGGTCACGCCCTCACGGTGCAGGGCGTCGACGCCGTCGGCGAAGCGGACCGCCTCGCGGACCTGCCGCACCCAGTACTCGGGGGTGGACATCAGCCCGGGCCCGGCGAGTTCGCCGGTCAGGTCGGAGACGATCGGCAGCTGCGGCTCCGAGTAGGTCAACCCGCCGAGCACGGCGGCGAATTCGGCGAGCATCGGCTCCATCAGGGCCGAGTGGAAGGCGTGCGAGACGGTCAGCCGGCTGGTCTTGCGACCCTCGGCCCGCCAGCGCTCGGCGAGCTCCTCGACGGCCTCCGCCGGGCCCGAGACCACCAGCGAGGTCGGCCCGTTGACGGCGGCGACGTCCAGCCGGTCGCCGATCGCGTCGCGGACCTCGGCCTCGGTGGCCTGCACCGCCAGCATCGCCCCGCCCTCGGGCAGCGCGTCCATCAGCCGGCCGCGCGCCGCCACCAGGGCGCAGGCGTCGGCGAGCGAGAACACTCCGGCGCAGTGCGCCGCGGCGATCTCGCCGATCGAGTGGCCGAGCAGGAAGTCGGCCGTCACGCCCCAGGATTCGAGCAACCGGTACGAGGCGACCTCGACCGCGAACAGCCCGGCCTGCGCCCACACCGTACGGTCCAGATCCTCCGCCCCCTCGAACACCACGTCCTTCACCGGCCGGTCCAGCAGCAGGTCGAACTCCGCGCAGACCGCGTCGAAGGCCGCCGCGAACACCGGGAACCGCGCGTACAGCCCGGCCCCCATCCCGGCCCGCTGCGAGCCCTGACCGGTGAACAGGAACGCCGTACCGCCCTGCGCCGTGACGCCCGAGACCACCTGGGCCGAGGGCTCGCCCGCCGCCAGCGCGGCGACACCGGAGCGCAGCTCGTCCCGGTCGCCACCGAACACCACCGCGCGGTGGTCCAGCGCGGCCCGGGACAGCAGCCCCGCGGCCACCTCCGCCGGAGCGAACTCCGGTGCGGCCGCGAGGAATCCGGCCAGTCGCCCGGCCTGCGCCGCCAGTGCGGGGGCGGTCCGCCCCGACACCGGCCACGGCAGCACGCCCTCGACGGCCATCGGCTCCTCGGCCGCCACCGCGGGCGCGGACTCCAGGATGACGTGGGCGTTGGTGCCGCTGATGCCGAAGGAGGAGACACCGGCCCGGCGCGGCCGGTCCAGCTCGGGCCACGGGCGGGACTCGGTGAGCAGTTCCACCGCCCCCGCCGACCAGTCGACCTGGGGCGACGGCTCACCGACGTGCAGGGTGGCCGGCAGCACCCCGTGCCGCAGCGCCTGCACCATCTTGATCACACCCGCCACACCGGCCGCGGCCTGGGTGTGGCCGATGTTGGACTTTATCGCGCCGAGCCAGAGCGGCTCACCGGCCCGCTCCTGGCCGTACGTGGCCAGCAGTGCCTGCGCCTCGATCGGGTCGCCGAGGCGGGTACCGGTGCCGTGCGCCTCGACGGCGTCGACGTCGGCGGCCGACAGCCCGGCGCTCGCCAGCGCCTGCCGGATCACCCGCTCCTGCGACGGGCCGTTCGGCGCCGTCAGACCGTTCGACGCACCGTCCTGGTTGACCGCGCTGCCGCGCACCACCGCCAGCACCTCGTGCCCGTGGCGGCGCGCGTCCGACAGCCGCTCCAGCACCAGCACGCCGACGCCCTCCGACCAGCCGGTGCCGTCCGCCTCGGCCGAGAAGGCCTTGCAGCGGCCGTCCGAGGCCAGGCCGCCCTGCCGGGCGAACTCGGCGAAGGCGGTGTTGGTGGACATCACGGTGACACCGCCGGCCAGCGCCAGTTCGCACTCGCCCCGGCGCAGCGCCTGCGCCGCGAGGTGCAGGGCGACCAGCGAGGCGGAGCAGGCCGTGTCCACGGTCAGTGCCGGTCCTTCGAGACCGAAGGCGTACGCCACCCGGCCGGAGAGCACCGACGCGGCGTTGCCGGTGAGCACGTGCCCCTCGACCTCCTCGTCGGAGGCGGCGAGCAGGGTGCCGTAGTCCTGGCCGTTGGTGCCGACGAAGACGCCGACGGGGGCGCCGTGGACGGACAGCGGGTCGGTGCCCGCAGATTCGAAGGCCTCCCAGGACGCCTCCAGCAGCAGCCGCTGCTGGGGGTCCATCGCGAGGGCCTCGCGCGGCGAGATGCCGAAGAGGCTCGCGTCGAAGTCGGTGGCGTGCCGGAGGAAGCCGCCCTCGGGCGCGTACGTCCCGGCGTCGCGGTCGAGGTCCCAGCCGCGGTCGGTCGGGAACGGGCCGACGCCGTCCGCGCCGTCGGTCAGCAGCTGCCACAGTTCGGCGGGCGTGCCGACGTCGCCGGGGAAGCGGCAGCTCATGCCGACGATCACGATCGGCTCGTCGGTCCCGGCCGGTGCGGGCGCCATCGCCTCGGTCAGCACGGCCCGGTCACCGAGCATCAGGCCGAGCAGGTGATCGGCGAGCCGGGTGGGCGTCGGGTGGTCGAACACGAGCGTCGTCGGCAGCCGCAGCGCGGTCTCGGCGCCGAGCCGGTTGCGCAGTTCGACGGCGGTCAGCGAGTCGAAGCCCAGCTCCCGGAAGGCCCGGGCGGGCGCCACCGCGTCGACCGAGGCGTGGCCGAGCACGGACGCGGCCTGGGCCCGGACGAGGTCGAGCAGCAGCTGACGGCGCCGGCCGGCCGGCGCCGAGGCCAGCTCGGAGCCCATCGGCACGGGGGCCTCCGCCCCGACGGGCGCGGGCCGCGCCGCGGCTTCCGGCAGGTCCGCGAGCAGGGTGCTCGGGCGGGAGCCGGTGAAGCCGCCGAGGAACTGCGGCCAGTCGATGTCGGCGACGCTCAGCTCGGTCTCGTCGTGGTCGACGGCCCTGGCCAGGGCCTGGATCGCGAGTTCCGGGTCCATCGGCAGCACGCCGCCGCGCCGCAGCCGCTCGACGACCACCTCGCCGGTGGCGAGGCCGTCCTGCGCCCAGGCGCCCCAGGCGATCGAGAGTCCGGCGAGACCGCGGTCGCGGCGCCGCTGGATCCAGGCGTCCAGGAAGGCGTTCGCCGCCGCGTAGT
>NZ_JBSHAP010000264.1:0-4090 GCF_053611565.1 Kitasatospora sp. NPDC054795 | reverse complement strand
GTGCCGGTGGTCGCGGTACGGTCTCCGGGAGCGCGCCGGTGCGGCGGGCGGATTCGGCAGGTCGGTGCCCGCCCGCCCCACCGGCGGCTCGGCGAGGCGTCAGCTGCAGGACACGCCCGCGGACTGCCAGGTGGCGGCGTCGACCATCGTGGTCGGGGCGAAGGCCTCCTTGGGGAAGTCCTTGCCGTTCTTGAGCTTGTCGTACATGGTCTGCACGGACAGGGCGCCGACGTCCTTGCCGTTGATGAACAGGGCGGCCTTCATCCCGGAGGGCTTGCCGGAGGCCCAGTTCTTGCACGCGAGGTAGGCGCCCAGGCCGACGCCGTCGATGTCGTCGGGGTTGATCCCGGCGTTCTGCAGGGCGGTGACGGCGCCCTGGACGTTCTCGTCGTTGCAGCCCCAGGCCACCCAGTGCTTGACCCCGGGGTTGGCGGTGATGGTGGCGGCGACCTTGTCCTGCGCGCCGGTCGGGGTGTTGTCGGTCGCGACGTCGATCAGCTGCACGCCCGGCACGGCCTGGTCGAAGGCGTCCTTGGCGGCCTTCACACGGTCGCCGCAGACGGTGACGTCCTGCTTCCAGGCGGAGATGATCCGGGTGTCGGCCGCGTTCCAGCCGGCCTTCTTGAACTCCTCGGCGGCCCGCTTGCCGACCTCACCGCCCATCTGGGCACCGGAGAAGCCGATCCGGGGCACCAGGTCGGTCGCCGCGCACCGGGCCGGGGCCGGTCCGCTCGCGCAGACCTGGTCGTCGGAGGTCAGCAGTGCGGCCTTCGCATCCCGGGCCGTCTGGACCACCTGCGGGCCGACCGCCGGGTCGGGCACCACGATGATCAGGCCGTTGCTCTTCTGGGCGATCGCGGCCTGCACCTCGCCGACCGTCTTGTTCGCGTCGTTGCCCAGGTTCACCACCTTCAGCTCGGCGCCGAGCTCGGCGGCCTTGGCCTTGGCGCCCGCGGCCTCGTCCACGAAGTACTGCTGGTCGCCCTGCTTCTGCAGGTAGGTGATCGTGACCTTGCCGGACACCGGAGCGACGGGCGCGTCCGCGCTGTTCGAGGACGTCTGCCCGGTGGAGCAGGCGGTCAGGCCGACGGAGGTGATCAGGCTCAGCGCGGCGATCGCGGCCAGGCGGCCACGGAGGGGGAGGTGCATGGAGGGGGCTCCTGAGGGTGGGGGCCGAACGGCAAGAAGCAACAAAACCAATCAGAAAGCACCACGATCAAACGTGATGGGTCAAAAGAAAGCGCCTGGCCGGGAGCTGAGTCAAGCTCATGTTTCCGGATCGGAGCCATTGAGACCGTCTCGTTATCCCGTCGCACCGCGGATGGGGGGCCGAGGCCGGCGGATCGGGCCGCGATCTTCCGGATCGGAGCAGGTGGTGGCGTGTTCATCGGAACTTACTGATTGGTAGGTTGTTGTCGTGGACAGCTTCGGGCAAAGCCGGGGCGGCGTCAATAGCGCCTGGCAGGGGCATGTCCACGGGGTGGCGCTGTGCCCGTGTGGCAACCGGGATCGGCCGTGGCCTCCTGCGGGCGGGTGGCCGATCGCGTTGTATTTCATCTGAAGTTGTTGATTACTGTTGAATGTTGGGTCTACTGTCCTCCCCGGCATGTCGGCATGCACCCGCCAGTCCCGCCCCCGGCCGCCCGGCCGGGGCCCGAGCCCTGGCGGACCCCCACCCCGGCCGACCCAGCCCTAGGACAGGAGTAGTCGATGAGCGAACCACCCCACCCGCTCCGCCGGGGCGTCACGGCCCTGGCGGCGCTCGCACTCGGCGTCGCCGCCGCCCTGGCCGCGCCGGCCGCGGTGGCCGCGCCGGCCCCCGCGACGAAGTCCGTGACACTGGACGGCCGCTCGCCGGGGCGCGCGTACGACGGGCTCGGCGCGATCAGCGGCGGCGGCGCCACCTCGCGTCTGCTGGTCGACTACCCCGAGCCCCAGCGCAGCCAGGTGCTGGACTACCTGTTCAAGCCCGGCTACGGCGCCTCGCTGCAGATGCTGAAGGTCGAGATCGGCGGTGACGCCAACTCCTCGGACGGCCCCGAACCGTCCCACATGCGCACCCCCACCGAGGTCGACTGCGACCGCGGGTACGAGTGGTGGCTCATGGAGCAGGCCAAGGCCCGCAACCCCGGGATCACCTTCTACGGCCTGGAATGGGCCGCGCCGGGCTGGCTGAACGGCGGCGTCTGGTCCCAGGACAACATCACGTACCTGGACTCCTGGCTCGGCTGCGCCCGGCAGCACGGACTGAACGTCGGCTACCTCGGCGGCTGGAACGAGCGCGGCTACGACAAGGCCTGGTTCGAGAAGCTGCGCACCGACCTGGACGCCCACGGCCACCAGGGCACCACCCTGGTCGCGTCCGACAGCGACGACGAGCACTGGTCGATCGCCGCGGACATGGCCGCGGACCCCGCCTTCGCCAAGGCCGTCGGCGTCATCGGCCTGCACGGCACCTGCTGGCACTCGACCCCGGTCTACACAGCCTGCCCGGGCAGCGACACCGCGACCGGGCTGGGCAAACGGCTGTGGGCCTCCGAGGACGACAACGACAGCTACGGCGCCGACCCGGCCGCCCTGGCCCGCAACGTCAACCGCGAGTACCTCGACGCCCGGATCACCGCCGACATCAAGTGGGCGCTGGTCGGCTCCTGGCCCTCGAACCTGCCGTACGCGGGCGCCGGGCTGATGGCCGCCGACCAGCCGTGGTCCGGCAACTACGCGGTCGGCCGCGACATCTGGGTCATGGCGCACACCACCCAGTTCGCCAAGCCGGGCTGGCAGTACCTGGACACGTCCAGCGGCTACCTGGCCGGCACCGGCGCCAACGGCGACCCGCACAGCGGCAGCTACGTCACGCTCAAGTCCGGCAAGGACTACAGCACGGTCATCGAGGCCACCGACGCCACCGCCGCGCAGACCGTGACCTTCAAGGTCGCCGGGGGCCTGTCCACCGGCCAGGTGCACGTCTGGGCCACCGACATGAACTCCACCGACCAGTCGAAGTGGTTCGTGCACACCCAGGACGTGACGCCCAAGAGCGGTTCGTACTCGCTCACCGTGCAGCCCGGCTACGTCTACACCGTCACCACGACCACCGGCCAGGGCAAGGGCAATGCCACGCCGCCCGCGCCCACCTCGATGCCGCTGCCGTACCGGGCCGACCTCAGCGGCTACTCCGAAAGGGCTACCGCCCGCTACTTCCACGACTGGGCGGGCGCCTTCGAGACCGCGCCCTGCCCGTCCGGGGCGACCACCCCGATGTGCCTGCGCCAGGTCATCACCCGGGCGCCGATCCCGTGGCACGACGACATGAACTACACCCCGCTGACGCTCCTGGGCGACCCGTCCTGGGCCCACTACCAGGCGAGCACCGACGTCACCTTCGAAGAGGCCGGCACCTCCGCCGAACTGCTCGGCCGCATCGACCACGTCGACCACGACCGCTCCGGCTACCACCTGAAGATCGACGACACCGGTGCCTGGAGCCTGTTCAGCGAGGACCGCTCGGGCGCCGACACCGTGCTGGCGAGCGGCAGCTACCCCGGCGCGGGGGCCGGCACCTGGCACAACCTCGCGCTGGCCGTCCAGGGCCAGAGCATCACCGCGTCGATCGACCACACCCAGGTCGCCTCCGTCGCCGACGCCGGGCACGGCATCGGCCAGATCGGCCTGGGCGTCGGCGGGTTCCAGCACGCCGACTTCGCCAACACCACCGTCACGCCGCTGGCCGCGCCGGCCACCCACACCGTGACCAGCGTCAACAGCGGCAAGTGCCTGGACGTCACGGGCGCTTCGACGGCCGACGGCGCCGAGGTCGTCCAGTGGACCTGCGCCGCCGGCGGGGCCAACCAGCAGTGGACCCTGGTGCCGGTCGCCGGGACCGGCAGCGTCCAGCTGGTCTCGGTGAACAGCGGCAAGTGCCTGGACGTCACGGGCGCTTCGAGCGCCGACGGCGTCCAGGTCGTCCAGTGGACCTGCGCCGCCGGCAGGGCCAACCAGCAGTGGACCCTCGTCCCGGACACCGGGGCCCGCGTCCAGCTGGTCTCGGATAACAGCGCCAAGTGCCAGCACGTCACGCGCGCTTCGA
>NZ_JBSHAP010000263.1:0-4233 GCF_053611565.1 Kitasatospora sp. NPDC054795 | reverse complement strand
GAAGCTAAGCCTTACAGCGCCGATGGTACTGCAGGGGGGACCCTGTGGGAGAGTAGGACGCCGCCGAACAATTCTTCAGAAGAACCCCCATCCGGATCCCGGATGGGGGTTCTTTGCATTTCCTGAACTGTGCGAGCTATTCGTCGGAGCCGGAGCCGGGTTCCGATCCCGTCCCGGGTCGTGCCTTCTCGGTGGGCTCCTGCCCTTGGGCCTGGGCCTGCTGCTGGTCATCCGGACGCGGCGTCCGGGAAGCCTATGGTGCCGGCGAAGGCTGACTCGACCCCTGATCCGACGGCGGCTCCGTCGCCGGAACCGACGGCTGATCCGTTGCCTGAGCCGGTTCGGCGGGAGCCACCGAGCTCTCCGCCGTCCCCCAGGCCGGGCGGCCGAGCCACTTGTCCGCGCTGTTGGTGAGACGGGCGACGCCCGTACCGTCCGGCCGCATGCTGTAGAGGTCGGCGCCGGCACCCGAGGGGGCCTGGGCGAAGACGATGGACTTGCCGTCGGGCGCGTAGGCGGCGGTGCCGTAGTAGGTGTCCGAGGGTGCGGGGGTGAGGGCGCCGATGGCGCTGCCGTCGGGGTGCACGGTGTAGATGCCCCCGCCGGGGGCGTTGTCGGGGCCGGCCGGATAGGTGGTGAAGAGGATCTGGGTGCCATCGGGGGACCAGTCCGCACGGTCGCCCGCGCGCAGTTCCCAGGGGGTGAGCTGGCGCAGCCCGGTGCCGTCCGCGCTGACGACGTAGATGGCGCGGCTGCCGGCGGGCTGCCCCGTGGCGCTGGTGCGGTACTCGAAGGTGAGCTGCTTCCCGTCGGGGGACCAGCTGGGGTTGCTGACGATGCCGGAGTAGGGCTTGTCGTTGGTGAGGAAGGTGAGCCGCTGGACGTCGGTGCCCTCGGGGCTCATCAGGTAGAGGTCCGAGTACTGGATCTGGCGGCTGCCGGTCGAGTCCTGGGCGCCCCAGGATCGGCTGAAGGCGACCTGCTTGCCGTCCGGGGAGAAGGCGGGAGCCCGTTCGTCCTCGTTGGCGCAGTCGGCGGTGCCGCTGTCGCAGAGCTGGTTGATCTGGTGTTCGGGGCCGCCGTTGGTGGGGACGGTCCAGAGCCGGGCGGCGCCGCTCTGCGGGTCGGTGCGGTCGAAGGCGATGGTGGTGCCGTCGGGGGACCAGTCCGGGCGGTCGTCGAGTGCGCGGGCCGGCGGCTTGGTGACCTGGTGTTGGCCGGTGCCGTCGGGGGAGAGGGTGATGATGGCGCTGCTGGTGCGGGCGGAGTCGGTGTAGGCGCGGCTGACGATCAGTCCGTTGTGCGCGGTGGCCGCGGGTGCTCCGACGGCCGCACCGACCACGCCGGGGGTTTCGGCCGGTCTCGCCTCGGGGGTGCTGGTGGGAGTCTCCGGCCGGATCTCGGAGAGCGGGATCTCCCCGGGTTCGGCTCCGCAGCCGGTGAGCAGGGTGCCCAGAAGCAGAAGGCCCGCACCGGCGCTCGCGCGGGTGCGGGCCCTGCCCGTGGGTGACTGCCGTGTGCCAGTGGTGATCCGTGCCATCTCCGCCTCCGAGCCTTTCGACCGTTCCGACGTGTGCCCCCGCCGCGGATTCAGGACGAAGGCCCCTGGAAGGAGCTGTCACTGTGTCAGACGGGTGGCGTCGGCGGTCGGGCGACACGCGACGGAGAGTTCCCGCTCGGTCGCACGGAGTAGGCGGAGGGCGGGGAGGCGGGGAGGCCGGCAGGAGGGGCGGAGAAGAGAGGGGAGAGGAGAGAAGAGGAGAAAGAGGAGCTGTCAGTCCCGGGCGGCGCGGCGCTCGGCCCGGGCGAGGGCCTCCGCCTCGTCCTCGGCCTCGGCGACCTCCAGGGTGGGGGCGGTGCCGCCGAGGTGGGCGGGCAGCCACCAGGTGTCGTCCTGGCCGGAGGGCTTGGCGGGGTACTCGCGCTGGGCCTGGTCGAGCATCTCGCTCATGGCGGCGCGCAGCCGTCGGGTGACCATCACGGGCTTGTCGTTCGGCCCGAGGTGGATCGGTTCGCCGATCATGATGGTGACCGGGACGTGCCGCTTGGTGAGGGTCTTCGGGCGGCCCTTGGTCCAGAGCTGCTGGGTGCCCCAGAGCACGACGGGCAGCAGCGGGGTGCCGGAGTCGGCTGCCATCCGGGCGGCGCCGGTCTTGAACTTCTTCAGCATGAAGGAGCGGCTGATGGTCGCCTCGGGGAACACCCCGACCACCTCGCCGGCCTTGAGGGCGCGCACGGCGGCCTCGTACGCGGGCTGCCCGTCGGTGCGGTCCACCGGGATGTGCTTCATGCCGCGCATCAGCGGGCCGGAGATCCGGTGCTTGAAGACGTCGTCCTTGGCCATGAACCGGGTCTTGCGCTTGCCGCCGCGGTACGCGCCGAGGCCTGCGAAGAGGAAGTCCAGGTAGCTGATGTGGTTGCTGACCAGTACCGCTCCCCCCCTGGCGGGGATGTGTTCGGCGCCCACGATCTTGATCCGCACGTCGAGCGCGCGGAAGGCGGTGAGTGCGGCGCCGATCACCGGCGGGTACACGAACTCTGCCACGGTCAGTCCTGACTTCCACGGGCCGGAGCCCGGTTCGGCGGGTACCCGCTCCGTTGTGCGGGCGGCGCCGACCGGAGCACGGCACTCCGCGGCGGTCACGGGTGATTCACGGAGATGATCCCCCGAACGAGTGCCCGCTGTCACCTGAGGCGTGCGGTCAAGCGAATTTTGGCGGTGTGATCTCCGTGATGAATTCGAACGGGAACTTTTCCGCCGCGCACATCACACGCCGGCGGTGAGTCGGCCCTGGGCGCGCCGGACCAGGGGGTAGAGCTCGCTGCCCACGCAGTAGCCGAACGCGGCGTTGGCGAAGGCGGCGGTGAGGGCGGCCGAGCAGGCCAGCGCACCGAGCCAGGTCACCTCGGCGCAGTAGCCGAGGGCGCCGACCGCGGTGAACACCATGAGGATGCCCTGGTCGAAGCGGAGCGGCCGCTCGTCCTCGGTCTCGGAGGGCGGTGCGAGCCGGGGGAGCACGAGCGCCTGGAACAGCCGGACGTACGGGGCCATGCGCAGGCCGCCGAAGGCACCGAGGGCCAGGACGAGCGTCTGGGCGGTCAGGAGGGGGCAGTTGCCGGTGCGCAGGACGACGGCCAGGACGATGGAGGTGAGCGCTGCGGCGAGGCGGGAGCCGCGGGGATCGGTCTGCAACGGTGGCTCCGGGGGTCGCGACGGGCGGCGGCAGCGGCGGGGCGTCGGCGGCGGGCGTCAGCGTCGTCGGTGGAAGACGGCCCGGGCCGTGGCGGTGACGCGGCGGCAGGCCGGCGGCGGCGTTGGGCGACAGTCGGAATCCACCGGCCGATCGTACGTGGCCGGGCCCCGGCGGTCGACCGTGTTTCGGGCGCGGAGGGCCCTGCCGCAGACTGGGGGATGACCTGGCCGCCGGTGTGTGTTGTGGTGCCTCGACGGTGGCCGGGACCGGCCCGCGGTGGGCCGGGCGTGGGATCGGGAGCGACGGGAGGCCGAGGGTTGAGCACCGAGGACGGGGCGGTACGGCTGTCGGAGGCCGAGTTGGGCGGGCCGCTCGGCGCGCGGGCGACGCTGGTGCAGTTCTCGACGGCCTTCTGCCAGCCGTGCCGGGCCACCCGGAGGGTGCTCTCCGAGGTGGCCGGGATGGTCGACGGGGTCGAGCACGTCGAGGTGGACGCGGAGGAGCGGCTGGAGCTGGTCCGCCGGCTGGAGGTCCGGCGGACGCCGACCGTCCTGGTGCTGGACGGGGAGGGCAGGGTGGTGCGGCGGGCGGCGGGGCAGCCGCGCAGGGCGGACGTGATCGCGGCGCTCGGGCGCGTGGTGTGAGCGTGGTGTGAGCAACCCGGCGGCAGTTGTTCCGCCCCGTCGGGTGGAGTCGGCTCCGGGCTGGGGCAGGATGGGCGCAGGCGGCGGGAGCGGCCGCACGGCATAAGCTACTGGCCAGTAGTGACCGCCGCACTACCGGCGAGTATGCTGCCAGGAAGTTCCGGACCGGCACGGGAATTCGCTGCCCGGAGCGGGTGCGTGCCGTGTTCGCGCCCGCTTGCACCGCCGCAGCCGCCGGACGAGACCAGTACAGGAGACAAGGCCGTGAGCTTGAGGATCGTTGTCTGTGTGAAGCACGTGCCGGACGCGACGGGTGACCGTCGTTTCGCGGACGACCACACCACCGACCGGGAGGGTGTGGACGGCCTCCTGTCGGAGCTGGACGAGTACGGCGT
>NZ_JBSHAP010000262.1:0-4269 GCF_053611565.1 Kitasatospora sp. NPDC054795 | reverse complement strand
CACAAGCTCGTTGACATTTCGCATGACCTGCCAACGACACCCATCACGCTTCGTTACCACCGATTACGGGACAGAGCCGATTACGGGACAGAGCCGTTCACTGGACAGACCCACCCCGACGTCCTGGCCGCCCAGCGCAAGGAACGCGCGCGCATCCGCAGCGGAAAGGGCCTTCGCCGGGGAGGAAGGACGCTCACCGAAGCGGCGTGAGCGGGCCTGCAGAGGCGGGCCCGCTCACCCGAAGACCTGGACCGGCACGCGGACGAAACCCTCGGTCCAGTGGTCCTCATCGAGGTCGTACTCTCCGATCCGGAAGCAGTCCGGCTCGTCGGCGAAGCCCGGTAGAAGACGCGCGCGGCGCATCCGCTCTTCGGCTACGGCCTCGGAGGAGTAGATGCCGAGCAGCTTGACGTCGTCGCCGTCCTGCTCGTCGATGAACACGTCCCCGTCGTCGAGGTGAATCGTCTCGTCGTTGGGCCCGGCTTCGTTCTGGTGGCTGATGTGCCAGAGGGGATAGACCTTCACGGGCGCAGGCTATCCCGGGCCCAACCGGCGAACGTTCTCGGTCGGAGCACTGGAAAGCGTGGAAGGAGACCCTCCTGTCGCCCGACGGCAGCTGGGCCGGCAGGCCGGGGACGGCGATCCGTCCGGCGTACAGGCCCTCCAGGAAGGACACGGCCCCCTCCGGGTACGACCACCAGCCGCCGCCGCGGCCCCGGACCACGACCGGCCACGTGTCGGGGTCGGCAGCGGCGGTGTGCCAGAGGATCTCGTCGCCGTCCGGGGTGCCCGCCCACGCCAGCAGTGCGGGCCGCGCCCCGTCCCCTTCGCCGGTGGTGTACTCCGCCGGGATGTCCCCCTCCCTGAGGTCGTCCTCCAGGAGCTCCCGGTCGGAGCGGACGTCGGAGACGAACGCCGCCTCCGACCCGGGCACCGGCGTCGACACGAGGAGGAACTCGTCGACCGAGAAGCTGGGGCAGCGGGTCGACAGCTCACGGTAGTCGGCCGTCGGTCGGGCCCTGCGCGTGGCGACCCATCTGACTACCGCACCCGCGCCGCCGGGCGCAACACCGGCGCCCGTTCCCCCACCGGGGGGCGTTGTCGCAGGTGGGGCCTAGGGTGCGGGGCATGAACGTTCCCGAGGTCATACCGATCCGCCACGAGCCCGACTACCGCACGGACACCATCGGGCGGTGCGAGGGCGGCCAGTTCTACGCGACCGTCGTCGCGGCCTTCCCCGAGGGCTGGAGCGGCGACGACTGGCAGGCCGTGAAGCGCTGGCACGCCGTGCTGCACCGGTTCGACGAGGCCGGCCGCCACCTGGGCTCGCGCATCGAGTCCACCGGCACGACGGCGGACGGCGAGCGGCAGGCGGTCGACGCGGCCGCGCTGCTGCTGGAGCAGTGGCTGGACGCCCTGCCGGGGCGGCACTACCAGGACATCGTCATCGCGCCCTTCGAGGTCCGCTTCGAGGGTGCTCTGTTCGGCCTGGTCCTGGAGGTGGACGAGGACGAGGAGGACGAGGAGGACCGCGTGCACCTGGAGCTCTACCCGGACGGCCTGGGCTTCTTCGCCCCGTGGGACGGCTGCTACGACACCTGAGCGGCGGCGGCCCGCGCGGCCCGTTCCTCGCTAGGCTCGGCGGTGCCGGGGGCCGCGAGGCCCCGGGATCCCCTGCGGGAAGGCGGGTGCGCGCATGCTCGGGTACGACGCGGACGGGTTCGTGCGGGACGGGGTGCCGCACCGGGTGGTGGCCGGGGCGGTGCACTACTTCCGGGTGCACCCCGAGCTGTGGGAGGACCGGCTGCGGCGGGTGCGGGCGCTGGGCGTGAACACGGTGGACACCTACGTCCCGTGGAACTTCCACGAACTGCCCGACGGCACGGTGGACTTCACCGGCTGGCGGGACGTGGCGCGCTTCGTGCGCCTCGCCGCCGGCCTGGGGCTGGACGTGATCCTGCGCCCGGGCCCGTACATCTGTGCGGAGTGGGAGTTCGGCGGGCTGCCGGCCCGGCTGCTGGCGGTGGACGGGCTGCGGCTGCGCTGCGCGGACCCGGCGTACCTGGCCGAGGTGGACGGCTGGTTCGACGCGCTGGTGCCCGAGCTGCTGCCGCTGCTGGCGAGCCGGGGCGGGCCGGTGGTGGCGATGCAGGTGGAGAACGAGTACGGCAGCTACGGCGACGACGCCGCCTACCTCGCCCACCTGCGCGACGGCCTGCTGCGGCGCGGGGTGGACTGCCTGCTGTTCACCACCGACGGCGCCCACGACACCATGCAGCAGGGCGGCACGGTCCCGGGCCTCCTCGCCACCGCCACCTTCGGTTCGCGCGCCCCCGAGCGCCTCGCGGTGCTCCGCCGCCACCAGGGCGAAGGCCCGCTGACCGCCATGGAGTTCTGGATCGGCTGGTTCGACCAGTGGGGCCTGCCGCACCACGTCCGCGACCCGAAGGAGACCGCCGCCTCGCTGGACGAACTGCTGGCCACCGGCGCCTCCGTCAGCCTCTACATGGCGCACGGCGGCACCAGCTTCGGCCTGTGGTCCGGCGCCAACCACTCCGGCGCCCACCCACTGGACGCCGGCTACGAGCCGACCGTCACCAGCTACGACTACGACGCGCCGATCGGCGAGGCCGGCGAGCTGACCGAGAAGTTCCACGCCCTGCGCGAGGTCATCGGCCGCCACCTGCCCCTGCCGGACGGCGAACTGCCCGACCCCCCGCCCCGGGTGGCGCCGCAGCGCCTGGAACGGGCCGACGGGCGCGCGCCCCTGGCGCAGGCCCTGGACGCGCTGTCGCAGCCGCACCGGCACGCGGCGCCACTGCCGATGGAACGGCTCGGACAGGACCGCGGCCTGATCCACTACCGCACCCGCGTACCGGGCCCCCGCCCCGAACTTCCGCTGCGCATCGACGGGTTGGCCGACCGGGCGCAGGTGTTCGCGGACGGGCGCCCGCTCGGGGTGCTGGAGCGCAACTCCCCCGGCGCGACCCTGCCGCTGGCCACCGGGCCCGACGGGGTGGTGCTGGACATCCTGGTCGAAGCGCTGGGGCGGGTGAACTACGGCCCGCAGATGGACGACCGCAAGGGCATCACCCGCGGCGTCTCGCACGGCCACCAGCGGCTCTTCGACTGGCAGATCCGGCCGCTGCCGCTGACCGACCTGTCCCCACTGCGCTTCACGGACGACGTCGAGGCCCGCGACGGCGGGCCGGACCACGGCGAACCGGGCGACGACGGGCCGGCCTTCCACCGCTTCACCGCCGAACTCCCCTCCCCCGCCGACGCGTTCCTCGCCCTGCCCGACTGGGGCCGCGGACTGCTGTGGCTCAACGGCTTCCTGCTCGGCCGCCACTGCGCCGCCGGCCCCCAGCGCACCCTCTACGCCCCCGCCCCGCTGTGGCGGCCCGGCAGCAACGAACTGGTCGTCCTGGAACTCGAACGCCACGGCACGGCACTGGAGTTGCGCGACCGACCGGACCTCGGCCCGGTCACGGCCGCGCCCAGCTCCGAGTACTGACCGACCGGGCACGCCCCCCGCGTCGGACGGAAAGGCGGATGTGTTCCGTTCCCGAACTCCCGGGAACCGGCCGGGTCGAACGGTTCCGCTCTCGGCCCCGGCAACGTACCCCGGCACGGAACCGGACCGTCCTGGCGCCGATCCGGACAATCGCGCGGTCGGCGACCCGTCGTCACCGGGCATTCCTGTGTCCTTGTCCGGCACGTGAAATGCCAGGAGTACGAGTCGAACGAAGGAGCCAGGATGTTCCGCAGGAATTCCGCTCGTACGGCGGCCCTCGCCGTGATGGCCGGCTCGATTCTGCTCGCGGTGCCCGCCACCGCCGACGCGTCCACCACCGCCTACACCCCGCAGACGGCCTGCGGGTCCAGCTACGCCACGCTCGATTCCTTCAACCTGCCGGGCGGCACCTCGACGGTCTACCTGACCTACAGCAGGACGACCGGCAAGAACTGCGTCGCCACCATCAAGAACACCAGGACCGGAACCCCGACGCTGACCGGCGCCTACCTGACCTTCGGCGACGGCAGCGGAAGGCAGCAGGACCTGGGGAACTACAGCTACTACGCCACGGCCTACCTGTCCGCACCCGGACAGTGTATTTACTACGGCGGCCGGGACTACAACTCCGGTGACTGGTGGGGAAAGGGTCCGGGCTGGTGCAGCTGAGCGGCCGGTAGCCCGGTAGCGGCAGCGGTCGGACCACGAAATTCCGCGCCCGCCGAGACCGATCGGTGAGTGCGCCGGCGCCC
>NZ_JBSHAP010000261.1:0-4343 GCF_053611565.1 Kitasatospora sp. NPDC054795 | reverse complement strand
TCCCTGGTCTGGGTCGTGGCAGGGTCGTCAACCGGAGCGCGGGCCCCGACTTCTGACACTCTGCCAGGACTTCCGCCGCCGGTCCTCGGCCTGGGGGCGGGGTCCGACCCGGAGCGAACCCGGAACGGCCCCGGAGCCGTACCCCGAGACGGCTCCGGGTACGGCTCCGGGAACGCCGGCGGGAACGGCTCCGGGGCGCGCGTCAGGCGAGCGGCGCCTTGGTGCGCAGGACCTCGACGAAGGCGCGCAGCCACCCCGGGTGGTCGGGCCAGGCGCGGGCTGAGACGACCGTGCCGTCCACCACGGCCTCGCCGTCCACGAACTCGGCGCCCGCCGCCTTGATGTCGGGGGCCAGTGCCGGGTAGGCCGAGGTGCGGCGGCCGTTCAGCACGCCGGCGGCGGCGGTGATCAGCGGGCCGTGGCAGATCTGGGCGACGGGCTTGTCCTCGGCGAAGAAGTGCTGCGCGATCCGCTGCACGTCCGGGTCGTTGCGCAGGTACTCGGGGGCGCGGCCGCCGGGGATGACCAGGGCCACGTAGTCGGCCGGGTCGACGTCGGCGAGGGCCACGTCGGCGGGCCAGGTGTAGCCGGGCTTCTCGGTGTAGGTGTCGAACCCCTCGACGAAGTCGTGCACCACGAACTGGAGGCGCTTCTTCGTCGGGGCCGCGATGTCGACCTGGTAGCCCTCCTCGCGCAGCCGCTGGTACGGGTAGAACACCTCCAGTGACTCGGCGGCGTCCCCGGTGACGAGCAGGATCTTCGATGTCATCGCCGACATCCCTCCACGTGGTCGAGCCTCAGGTCGGGTACGGGCGCCGGGCGGTGGCAGCCGGCCCGGGCCCGGTCCAACCTCCCGTACCGGGGTCACCGTTGGCAACGGGGCGCACCGGGCGCGCAACGGCGTATGCGGACGTGCGCGCGCCGGCTGCGGGGAGTGCACGCCGGTGGGGCGCCCGGCTGCGGAGGCCGGCGGCCCGGGTCCTAGAATCCTGCTGCCCACGACCGTCCCCCTCCCGGAGAAGCCCATGCCCGACCGCACCACCTATCTCGTCCTGCCCGGCTACCAGAACTCCGGCCCCGAGCACTGGCAGACCCGCTGGGAGGCGGCCGAGCCGGACTCCTTCCGCCGGGTCGAACAGGCGGACTGGGACCACCCGGAGCGGACGGACTGGGTGGCCCGGGTGGACGCGGCGGTGGCCGCGGCCGCCGCCCGGGGCCCGGTGGTACTGGTCGCCCACAGCCTGGGCTGCGTCACGGCGGCCCACTGGGCGGCCACCGCCGCCGCCGGGCGGACCGCCGCCGTCCGGGGCGCACTGCTGGTGGCCCCGGCGGACGTCGACACCGCCGAGGTCCCGGAGCTGCTGGGATTCCGCCCGGTGGCGCTGGAACCCCTGCCGTTCCCGGCCGTGGTGGTCTCCTCGACCGACGACCCGTGGGTCTCCCCCGAGCGGGCCCGCGCGTTCGCCGCCGCCTGGGGCGCCCGGTACGTCGAGCCGGGCGCGTACGGGCACCTCAACTCCGACTCCGGACTGGGCGACTGGCCGGAGGGCCGGAAGCTGCTCGCCGAGCTGTGACCGCGACCACGGGGGAACCGGGAACGGGGGCGGAGGGACGATGAACCGGGGGACGACGAACCGACGCACGTCCCGGTCCAGGCGCGTCCTGGTCCGGCTGCTGGCGGCCGGCGGGCTGGCCGCCGTGCTGCTCTACACCGAGGGGCAGTGGGAGAGCCGCTCGGGCGGGCGGATGCTGGTGGCCGACCTGTTCAACCGGCCGGAGCTGCTGCTCGGCGGCGCGCTGGCGGCGCTGATCGCGGCCGCCTGGCTGGGCAACCTGCGGGCCGCGGTGCGGACGGCCACCCGGACCGTCACGGTGACCGCCGGAGTGGTGTTCCTGCTCGGCGTGGTGGCCGCGCACAAGGTGTCGGCGGCCGAGACCCGCAGCCGGGAGGACGCCCCGGCCGGGGCCGAGCGCGCCCTGGTGGTAGTGCACCGCTCGTACGCCACCGGGCCGGAGTCCGGCGATCACTGGCAGGTGCTGCTGGAGAGCGGTGAGGGCTGGTCGGCCCGGCGCTGGTCGCTGGCGGACGTCGGCAGGGACCAGAGCGACGCCCGGCTGGTGGAGGCGAGCTGGACCGGGCGGGAGCAGATCACCGTGGTGACCGACTCCTACCGGCGGGTGTTCAACCTCGACCAGGACAGCGGGGAGCCGGTCGCGGCGCGGTAGCCCGGCCCGACCCGAGGCCGTCGCCCGTCGCCCGTGGGCAGCTGGGCGTCACTGCTCCGTCATGTGCGCGATCATCTGCTCCCGGACCCGGTCGAGGTGGCGGGCCATCACTTCGGCGGCGCGGTCGGCCCGGCCCTCGGCGACGGCCTCCGCGAGGTGCTCGTGGTCGGTTATCGAGGCCTCGGTGTGCGAGGCCGGCACGTTGTGCCGGCTGCGGAGCACCGCGATCTGCTGGTGCACGCGCTCCACCTGTTCGGCGATCCGGGGGCTGCGGGCCGCGTCGAGCAGCGCCTGATGGAAGTCGAGACTGCTGCGGTGGGCGAACCGGCGGCCCCCGGTCATCAGCTTCCTCGACTGTTCGCACGCCCGGCGCAGGGCCGTGACGTCCTTGCGGTCGCGCCGCTCGGCGGCCAGGCGCGCGGCGGCGGTCTCCAGCGCGGACCGCAGCTCGAAGAGGGCCTCGACCTCCCGCGGGCCGGCCTCGAAGACGACGGCGCCCTTGTTGGGCACGTGCACGAGCAGGCCCTCGCTGACGAGCTGCCGGATGGCCTCGCGCAGCGGCCCCCTGCTGATGCCCAGCTCGCGGGCGACCTCCACCTCGTTGATCCGGGTTCCGGACGGGATCTCGCCGGTGAGGACGCGCTCGCGGAGCGTGCCCACGAGCTGGCCCGCCAGGCCGCGCCGGAGGGTCTCTGACATGGGTGGTGTCCGTCCGTTCGGGACTGGCCGCCGCTGTCGTCCGGCCAGGTCGGGGGGTGTGCCCGGGGTGATGGGCCGGAGCGCCGTGGCGTCGGCGGCCGAGGTGGCACAGGGCCGCGTCCGAGTATGTCAGCACCCGGCGGGGGCATCGGCGCGGACCACGTTAAAGTGATAACTGTTGACACTTCGAGTCGTCCTTTCGGCCGTGGGGCCGAGGAATGGGGAATGCGCTGTGCACGCGATGGTGGCGGAGGTGTGGCGAGGTGACTTCCTGGAGTCGGTGCACCACGGGACGGTCCTCGCGCTCGATCCTGACGGGCGGACGGTGCTGAGCGTCGGCGAGACCGACCGCCCGATGTACCCCCGGTCGTCCAACAAGCCGCTCCAGGCCCTCGGCATGCTGCGGGCCGGGCTCGACCTGGACGGCGAACTGCTGGCCCTGGCCTGCGCCAGCCACTCCGGCGAGGCCTTCCACCTCGACGGCGTCCGCGAGATCCTCGGGGGCGCCGGCCTCGACACCGGCGCTCTGCGGTGCACGGCCGCGCTGCCCATCGGGGAAGCCGCACTGCGGGACCACCTGGCGGCCGGCGGCGGCCCCACCGCGCTGACGATGAACTGCTCGGGCAAGCACGCCGCGATGCTCGCCACCTGCGTCGCCAACGGCTGGGACACGGCCACCTACCTCGACCCCGGCCATCCCCTGCAGCGGGCCCTGCGCGACACCGTCGAGGACTTGGCCGGCGAGAAGGTCGCCGCGACCGGCGTGGACGGCTGCGGAGCCCCCCTGTTCGCCATCGGCTACCGCGGCCTGGCCCGGGCCTTCGCCGCACTGGCGACCGGCCCCGCCGGATCCCCGGAACGGCGGGTCGCCCGGGCGATGAACCAGCACGCCGAGTACGTCGGCGGGACCGGTCGGGACGTGACCCGCCTGATGCGCGCGCTTCCCGGCTCGGTCGCCAAGGACGGCGCGGAAGGGGTCTACGCCCTGGCGCTCCCCGACGGCTCCGCCGTCGCGCTCAAGATCGCGGACGGCTCCACCCGGGCCCGTCCCGTGGTGCTGGCCGCCGCGCTGCGACGGCTCGGCGCCCCGGTGGACACCGACGACACCCTCGCCGAACTGGCCGTCGTCCCCGTCCTCGGACACGGCGAACCGGTCGGCGCGGTGCGCCCGGCCCGGGCGCTCCTGGACGGTTCGCCGCTCCGGCCCGCCGAGCCCGACGCCACCGCACCGACGGCCTGACGGCCTGCCGCCACCGCCCGGACGCACGGCGGAACCCCCGTCCGCCCGCGCGCCGCGGCCCCGCACGAGTACGGGTACTCGTGGGGGGGCGGGGGGCACACCGGTCCGCCGGGTGCGCGGTGGCGGGTGGGGCGGATGGGCCCGGGCGGCCGGGGGTCGGGGTGGCCCCGCGCGGCCG
>NZ_JBSHAP010000260.1:0-4369 GCF_053611565.1 Kitasatospora sp. NPDC054795 | reverse complement strand
CCGCCGAAGCGCCCGCCGAACGGACGACGGAGGGCGCTTCGACAGCAGGTGGATCGGCGGCGGGCCCCCGGGCGGGCGCACCCGCGGCAGCCGGGCGGCGCGCGCCCGGCGGCGGTCAGTAGCGGGCGGAGGCCCCCGGCGGCACGTCGTGGCGCAGCCACCCGGCGGGGTCCACCCGGCGGCGCACCCGGTCCACCCGTTCGACGTCGGCCGCGGACAGGTGCCGCTGCGGCTGCTCCAGCCGCTCGACCAGGGTCGGCGCGGTCCGGCCGGTGTCCCAGGGCGTCAGGGCGGAGCGGACCTCGGCGCAGTGCGCCCGGGCCGCCGCCGTCGCGGCCGGGTCGACCGCCAGGCCGCCGGCGGTGAAGGCGAAGGCGGCATCGAGGTGGCTCAGAGCCCCGCCGTCCGGGTCCGGAACCGCGAGCGCGCCGCCGAGCTGCCGGAGTTCGGCGTTGACCAGTGGCGATCCCGAGCCCTCGCCGAGCACCCGCAGGAACGCCTCCGCGCCGTCCGCGCCGAGGTCGGAGAGCAACTGGTGGTCCCCCACCACCGGCACCGGATCGGTCGGATCCATGTGGGTGCGGACCACGGCCGGCGGGGTGGTGGTCTCCCAGGTGTCCAGCACCGGCTCGGCGACGGCCCGGAACCGGCCGAGCAGGTCGGCGGCCCGGCGTTCGGCGGTCGCCAGGCCGTCCTCGGTCGGACTGAGCACCACCCCGGCCAGGCACACCACCGGACCGCCGGTCAGGACCGGCGGGATCTCCGGCACGGCCGGCAGGTTCATCACCCGGAACGCGGTGGTGACGGCCTCCGGGGCGTCCCGGGTCCAGCTCAGCCAGCGGGACAGCAGCTCGGGGCCGTACGCGGCGGGCCAGAAGGCGGCGCCGGTGACCACCCGGGCCGCCGGGAAGAGCGCGATCTCGATCGCGGTGACGACACCGAGTCCGCCGCCGCCCCCGCGCAGGGCCCAGAACAGCTCGGGGTCGGCGGTCGCCGAGACGCGGCGGAACTCGCCGTCCGGTGTGACGAGTTCGATCGCCCGGACGCTGTTCACGGCGAGCCCGGCGCGGCGGCCGTAGAAGCTGATCCCGCCGCGCAGCAGGTAGCCGACCACGCCGACCGTGGGCGAGGTGCCGTGCGGCGCGGCCAGCCCGTACCCGGCGGCGGCCTCGACCACCGCGCCCCAGCGCGTTCCCGCCGGGACGCGGGCGGTGCGGGCCACCGGGTCGATCACGACCGGGCCCGCGGGCTCGGTGCGGACGAGCAGGGATTCGTCCATCGGGCGGGCCGAGCCGGAGGCGTGCCCGGTGGTGTGCACCCGGACCCACCGGCCCGCGCGCTGGGCGTGGCGCAGCGCCGACTGGACCTGTCCGACGGTGCGGACCGTCACCGCCGCCGCGGGGCGCACCGGCGCGGCCAGGTTGAACACGGCGGTCGCGGCGGCGAAGGCACGCTCCCCGGGCAGCGCGACGGCGTGCTCGGTCTCGGTCATGGCAGGAGCTCCTCGGCTCGTTGACGGGTCACTTGACGCCGAACCGGGCACGGGCCAGCTCCCGGGTGGTCACCGCGGACAGGAAGACCCCGATCCCGGAGTGGCTGTGCAGGGTGGACAGGTCGCGCCAGACCCGCTCGATCCGCTCCCCCTGCCGCACCGCGCTCGAACCCGCCGTCGGGAACAGCTGTCCCTCCACGGCGTGCCAGCACAGCCGGATCACCTCGCGGCAGATGGTGGCCAGGCGCAGGTCGTGCTCCCGGGTGAAGGCGCCCGGCCCCCGGGCGCACAGCTCCTGCCACTGGGTGATCGCCTGCAGCACGGCCGCCTCGGCCGTGGCGATCATGCCGGCCGCCTCGCCGTACCAGAACTGGTAGTCCGGGTCCTCGGCGCGGGTGACCACGGGCGGGAACAGCGTCGTGCGGGAGAGCATCAGCTCCTCGTAGGCGTCCAGCGCGCCCTGGGCCATGCCCACGGCGAGCGAGGCCACCTCCAGCACCATGAAGCTGAGCGAGCCGCCGCCGTACTCCGGGTTGCCGTGCAGCCGGTAGCCGGGCGTGCCCCCGTCGACGACGACCTCGCTCATGTGCGTCCGCGGGAGCGTCAGGTGGTCCGGGACCCGGCCGTCCTCGATCACGACGCTGTGCGAGCCGCTGCCCTTGAGGCCCAGCTGGCCGCCCCAGTCGTCGAGCCGGCGGAACTCGGCGCGCGGAGCGACGAAGAGCATCGGCGCGGGCGGTTCGCCGGCCTCGCCGGGCACCGGGACGTGACCCATGAAGTGCGTCGCGTACGGCGAGCCCGAGCAGTAGTTCCAGGTGCCGTCGATCCGCCAGCCGCCGTCCTCGGCGCGCTCGGCCTTCCCGTTCGGCACGATGGTGGCCGGGCAGATGAAGTCGCCGCCGGCGAAGAGCTCGGCCTGCGCCCGCTCGTCGAACAGCGAGGCCGCGGGCAGGGCGTGGGTGGCGCCGAGGCAGTACATCCACCCGGTCGACGGGCAGCCGCGGGCCAGCGTCATCGCGACCCGCAGGAAGGTGTCGATGCCGAACTCGTAGCCGCCGTAGCGCTTGGGCACGAGGATCCGGTAGAAGCCGGCCCCGGCGAACGCCTCGTGGGTGTCCTGGGCGTAGTAGGTGCGCTTCTCGGTCTCGGCTTGCCGGGGCACCAGGAGCGGCGCGATGGCCTCGGCCCTGGCGATGATCTCCCCGGGTGTCAGACCGGGCTCGGGCGGCTGCGGCGAGCCGGACCCTGCGGCGTTCATGGCGACCGTCATTGCGGCGCAGCTCCTCTACGGTTCGGGCGGGCGTTCCACCGAAGCTGGATGGACTTTCCCGGCCAGCCTGGCCCGCGGCCCGGCCGGTGCGCATCTCCCGGATTGCCAGCACGATCGAAGAACCCACGGCCGCGGGGCCGTTGCTACGGTTCCGGGGCGAATTCGCCCCGGACTCCGTGAGAGGAATTCCCCATGAGCCCCGATGGAAAGCCGCAGTCGAACGTACCGGCGAGCAGGACGCCACTCTCCTTCAACCAGGAATTCCTCTGCGGCTTCGACCGCGGGGACGACGAGGGGCCGTTCGGCCCGAGGTTCCACATCGTGCACGGCTGGCGCCTGCGCGGGAAGGTCGACGCCGCGACGCTTCAGCTGGCCCTGGACGACGTGGTGGTGCGGCACGAGGCCCTGCGCACGGCCATCGTCCGGGGCGAGGGCGAGCGGTACCAGGAGATCCATCCGCCGACCCCGGTCCGGCTGGAGCTGCGGGAGCTGACCGGGGCGGATCCGGCGGCGCGCGAGCGGGCGGTGGAGGACCTGATCACCGAGGTGGAGTCGGGCACCATCAGCGCGCGGGAACTCCCGCTGCTGAAGGCCACCCTGCTCCGCTTCGACGAGGAGGACGCGGTCCTGGCCCTCGTCGTGCACCACACGGCGGCCGACGGCTGGTCGGTGCGGCTGATCATCCGCGATCTCGCCGTCCGCTACGCCGAGCGCCGCGGGCACACTCAGCCCGAGCTGCCGGTGGCCCTGCCGTACCGCGAGTTCTCGGCGTGGCAGCGGGAGTACGCGGCGGATCCGGCGCTGGAGGAGTCGCGCGCCTTCTGGCGGGAGCAGCTGGCCGGCGCCGAGATCTACTCGGTGGCCACCGACCGGCCGAAGTCGGCCGGCCTGCCGGAGTCCACCGCCATCCACCGCTTCACCGTCGACGCCGAACTGACCGCGCGGGCGGTGGAGATCGGCCGGGCGCTGCGCAGCACGCCGTTCATGGTGCTGATGGGCGCGTTCGCGGTGATGGTCGCGCGCTCCTCCGGAACGACCCGGGTGGTGGTGCCGACCTTCTCGCCGGGCCGCGGCGAGGACCGCTTCCACCACACGGTCGGGCCGTTCTTCAACTTCCTCCCGCTGTGCACCGAGCTCGCCGGGTCCCGCGACTTCGCCGAGGTGGTCGCCCGGATCCGCACCACCAGCCTGGAGGCCTACGCCCACGACATCCCGTTCGGGCAGATCCTCGGCCAGGCACCGGAGTTGATGCTGCCGACGCTGGAGGACGACCGGGCGGCCTGTGTCTTCCAGGTCTTCCCGTTCCCGTTCCTGCTGGACGGGGAGCTGATCGGGGACCTGGAGTACACCGAGGTGCGGCGCCGGCTCACCTCGCAGCCGGTGGGCTCGGACGTGCCCAACGGCGCGCTGTGGACGCTCAACCTCGACCCGGCCGGGGACGTGGTCGCGGGCATCCAGTACAACAGCAACCTCTACGACGAGAGCTCGGTGGCGGAGCAGGTGGACCGCTTCCGCGCGGTGCTGCGGGAGCTGGTCGGCGCGCCGGACGCGCCCCTGGACCTCCGTACCGAGCGTTCCTGAACCACTGGGGCCGACGGTGCCCGCCG
>NZ_JBSHAP010000259.1:0-4564 GCF_053611565.1 Kitasatospora sp. NPDC054795 | reverse complement strand
CTCCAGCAGCCACTCGACCCCCTCCCGCGGCACCCACGGAAAGGACACCCCGGGCCACCGCACCGCCGTCCACGCGTCGAGGCCGGCGGCCATGACGGCGTCGACGGTCACCGGCGCACCATGTTCGACCGGGCCCCTCCACCCGGACTCCCTCCGCCCGCTACCGGATCTGCCGCAGACGGGAGTTGGCGATGTTGCGGGTGCGCCGGGTGCGGCCGTTCCCGGCGAGCAGGTCCAGCGTGGCCCGGTCGGTCGACTCCCCGGCGAGGCGTCCCTGGAGCCAGTTCTCCGCCGCGAGCAGCTGCTCCTCGTCCCACGGCTCGTCCAGGGCCGTCGCCCGCAGCAGCGCCCAGTCCCGCAGGCGCCGGGCGGCGAACGCGTCGGCCGCGACTGCTCCCGCCAGCTCACGCCGCCAGGCCGGGAAGCCCGGGTCCGTCAGCAGTTCCGCCGCGCGCCGGTCCAGGTACTCGCAGACCGCGCAGCTCGCCATCGGGCGATCGGGGTCGGTGAGCACCCGGGCCGCGAGGGCGGCCGCGTCCTCGGGCGCCACGTCAGCGAAGGCCCGGCGGTAGCGTGCGAACCGCACGTGCTCGTCCGGCTCGAAGCCTTCCGCACCGGCCGCTGCTGTCTCGGTCACCGGGGTTCCCTCCTCCGTCCTGTCGTGGCGTTTACCCGTCGGATGGTCGCACGGCCGGTGGAGGGCGGGTCCGGCGCTGCCGTCGGCGGCCTCCTTGACCTGAAGTCGGCTTGAGCTTCTAGCCTTCACCCGATCGATCGTCGGGCGACAGGAGAGACCGCATGATTCTCGTGACCGGAGCCACCGGCAACATCGGACGTTCTCTGCTGGAGGAGCTGCGGGCCTGCGGGCCCGGCCCCCTGCGGGGCCTCACCCGGGACGGCGCCCGGGCCCGGTTCCCCGAGGGCGTGGAGGTGCGCGAGGGCGACCTCGCCGACCCGGCCTCCCTGGCGCCCGCCCTCGACGGGGTGCGCTCGCTGTTCCTGGTGTCGCGGATCGGCTCCGATGCCGGGATCCTCGACGCCGCCCGCCGCGCGGGTGTCGAGCACGTTGTGCTGGTGTCGTCCGTCACCGTCGAGACGCATCCGCACCTGGGCCCCGCCCGGGAGAACGCGGACGTCGAGCGGCTGGTCATGGACAGCGGCATGGCGTGGACGGTCCTGCGGCCGACCCAGTTCGCCTCCAACGCCCTGTGGTGGGCGTCGGCGATCCGCGAGCGGGGGACGGTCCGCGTGCCGTACGCGGACACCGGTCTGCCCACGATCCACCCCGCGGACGTCGCGGCGGTGGCGCGGGTTGCGCTGACCGGGCCCGGCCACCGGGGACGGGTGTACGCGCTGACCGGGCCGGAGCGGGTGACGGCCCGGCAGCAGGTGGCGGCCATCGCGGCGGCCCTCGGGCGGGCGGTGCCCCTCGCGGTGATCGGCCGGGAGGAGGCCCGGCGGGAGCTGGCCGAGGCCCTGGGAGCCGAGGCGGCGGACGCGGTGCTCGACGTGACGGGCGGGGACGTCAACGACGGCCTGGTGGAGGTGCGCGACACCGTCGAGCGGGTCACCGGATCCCCCGCCAGGCCGTTCCACCACTGGGTCGCCGAGAACGTCGCCGCCTTCCGCTGACGAGCCCCCGCCCGGGCCGGACACGCCCCGCCCGGCCCCGCCCCCCGGCGCTCAGCCGATGGTCACGCCAGCAGCCCGCACACCGAGCGCCTGGCCAGCGCGACGGCCGCCGACAGCGCCTGCGGGTCGAGCCGGGGCAGGGCGGCCACGGGCCAGACGCCGCCGAGGCCGCGCACCACCACCTCGTGGTCGTGCACCCACTGGAGGTGGACGAAGCGGTTGGCCAGCGGCGGGCTGAGCTCCCAGCCGTCGGCCGCCGAGGAGCGCGGGTTCGCGGCGGCCACGATCCGTACCCCGGGCGGGAGTTGCGGGGTACCGATGCGCCGTTCCAGGACCAGTCGGAGCAGGGCGGCCTGGACGGCGGGCGGCGCGGTGGACAGCTCGTCCAGGAACAGGAGTCCGTGCCCGGCCCGCACCAGGCGCACCGCCCAGTCCGGCGGGGCCATCGGGACGCCCTGCTGTGCCGGGTCGTCGCCGACGATGGGCAGCCCGGAGAAGTCGGAGGGCTCGTGGACGCTGGCGATGACCGTGGTCAGCGGCAGCCCCAGGGCCTCGGCGAGCTGGTTGAGGGCGGCGGTCTTGCCGATGCCGGGCTCGCCCCAGAGCAGGACGGGCAGGTCGGCGGCGACGGCCAGGGTGAGCGCTTCCAGCTGGGTGTCGGCGCGCGGCTCGGTGGTGGTGTCGGCCAGCAGGTCGAGCAGCCGGCGGGCGGTGTCGAGGCGAGTGGAACCGGGACGGGTGGGGTCGGGGTGGGCGCTGCCGAGTCCGGCCGCGTCGGAGCCGGCTGCGTCGAGGAGGGCGGTTCCGGGCATAGGTGATCACCTCAAGGTGTGGAAGGGGCTTCGGTGGTGAACGGCGGGGCGCCGGGGTCAGCGGAGCGAGGTCAGGCGCGGATGAGCCCGGAACGAGCCGTGACGCGGGCGGGGACGGGAGGCCGGACCGTGCGGGCGCGAGCCGTACCGCACGCGCGGCGACGGGTGGTCGACGACTTCGGGCCCGGTCAGCCCGGACCGGTAGAGGCCGTACGCGATCCGCCGCTCGGCGGCCGCCGCCAGCTCGTCCCGCAGCGGCCCTTCGCGCAGTACCGCCTCCGGGCCGAGCAGGGCCTCGACCACGGCCAGTGCCCCGGCGAAGTCGCCGTGGTCCAACCGCTCGCGCACACCGTCCAGTTGGCCGGGTCTCCGGTGTGCCAGGTCGACGGCCCGCAGGCAGGGCAACGGGGTGCCGGAGAGGGCGGCGAGCAGCTCCTCGCGGCGCAGTTCGGCCGGGGCGTGGTCGAGCGGGGCGAGCACCCCGTCGACCAGCCCGATCCGGTGGCGCGCCCCTCGGCAGTCCACCGTCCGCTCGGCCGGGGGCGGGGCGCCGGTCCGCGCGGACGGGCCGGGCAGGTGCCCGGGCGCCAGCGCGGCCGCGACCAGCGGATGCAGCCGGCCGGCCTCGATCGCACCGCTGCGGAGCAGGTCGAGGTCGGGCGGCACCCAGGTCGCGGCATCGGGCAGCAGCGGCAGTCCCGAGAGGTCCCCGGAGGCCTGCGCCGTCGACCCGTCCGGCCGGAGCAGCAGCCGCCGCCGGTGCCCGAGCCGCACCACGACGGGACCGGCGGGGAGGCCGTCGGCGCGCAGCAGCAGCTCGGCCTCGGCGGCCCAGCGGTCGACGGCGCAGCGCAGCGGCGGATCGCCGAGGGCCATGCCCGGCAGGCCCGTTGGCGGATCCGCCGCGCCGGAGCGGACGGCCGGCTCCGCGCTGCGCCCGGCGTCCCAGAGGTGCCGGTGCAGGTCGTAGCGGAACCGGCGGCCGGGACGCGGCCGCGGGTGCGGCGACCGGGCGTCGTGCCCGGAGCCGTCCCAGAGCTCCAGGCCGACCCGCTGCCCGTACTCCGCCCAACCGGGCGGTGTGCGGACCACCAGGAAGACCGGCGGCTCGCCCGGGTACCGGGCCAGCGGCACGGTGAGCCCGGGCCGCAGCAGCCCGTCGGGGGCGGATCTCGGCAGGTGCCAGCGCAGCAACTCCGGGGCCAGGCAACGGAGATCGGACCGGACCCGGTCGGCGAGCTCCCGGCCGTGGACGCGGGCGACGTCCCGCAGGCGGAAGTCGACCTCGACGTTGGCCGCGGCGCAGGCCCCGGCCCAGTCGCCGGACAGGCGGCGGGAGGTGGCGGTTTCGATCATGGAGGGCGGTACGGCGTACTCGCGTACGCGCCGCCAGAAGGAGAGGCGGGCGTCGTTCCCGTGCGCGGGGTGAGTGGGCATCAGCACTCACTCTTCGCGGACGGGACCCCCATTCTGTGAGCAGCGTGAGTGGTCATCGCCGGGAGCATAGCGTCCCGCACCGTCGCCCGCCGCACCGTTGCGCCGCCCGGCCGTTCCGCTCCTCGGCCTTCCGCGGCCCGGCCGGGTGCTCAAGCGCCGCTGGAGGCAAGGTCGAGACGGGTGGTCCGGGGAGGCCCGGGTGTGTTCTGGTGGAGGGCGGAGGGCGCGCGCGGGGGCGTAGACGCTGGCGCATGGAGCTGAGTGCGGAGGCTATGGTTCGCCGGCCCGGAGTGGCCTTGACTGGTGGACACGAGGACGGACGCGCGGGGTTCACGGAACCCTGCCGGTCCGACGATCCGAGCAGGGCTCCTACTCCGAGTGAGGGTGATTGTGATGGCTGGTGCGGTGGATCTCGCGGTCGAGTCCGGTGTGGTGCTGGTGGTCGGTGGGACGGGGAAGACGGGTCGTCGGGTGGCGGACCGGTTGGCGGCGCGGGGTTACGGGGTGCGGGTGGGGTCGCGTTCGGGTGCGGTGCCGTTCGACTGGCACGACGAGGGGACGTGGGAGGGGGCGTTGGAGGGGGTGAGTGCGGCGTATCTGACGTACTACCCGGATCTGGCGTTCCCGGGTGCGGTGGAGGCGGTGGGGGCGTTCTCGCGGTTGGCGGCGGAGCGCGGGGTGGG
>NZ_JBSHAP010000258.1:0-4620 GCF_053611565.1 Kitasatospora sp. NPDC054795 | reverse complement strand
GGCGCTGCCCGCTCGGGGCAGCGCCACAGCGCCGTTTCCCGGCCCGCCGAGGACCGGTCGGGCCCGGGGCCTACCGCCCGGCGGCCGCGTCCTCGACAGGCTGCGCCGGCGGCCGGAACGGGCCCCAGGTGAAGGCGGGCAGCCAGGCCTCGGGCGCGGCGCTCCAGTCCAGTCCGGCGATCTGCCCCGGCGAGCGGCGGCCGGTGAGCGAGCGGAGGAGGTCGTGCCGGTGCCCGCGGACGACGGCGGCCGGCTCGCCGTCACCGGCCCGCCACTCGGCGCCCGGCGTCTCGATGCGCAGCGCCGGAAGTCCCAGCGTGCGCACCGCGTTGGAGAAGCCCCGGACGACCAGGTCCAGCGACGAGGGGTAGGACGGGTGGTCCGGGAGCACCGGTTCCCCCAGCGCGACCCGGAGGTCGATCTCATGGGTGAACGCGTCCATCATCAGCATGGTGTGCCGCAGTTGCGGGGACTCGGTGAGCACCCGTTCCACCCCGCCGTCCAGCCGTGACCACTCGGCGAGCAGCCCGGCGAGGCCGTCGCCGGAGTCGGCGTGCGGCACCTCCCACAGGTTGCCCGGCGCGTCGGCGGCCACCGTGCGGCAGACTTCCAGCAGATGGCCGACCAGGTC
The DNA here is from genome assembly GCF_053611565.1 of Kitasatospora sp. NPDC054795. Lineage (NCBI taxonomy): Bacteria > Bacillati > Actinomycetota > Actinomycetes > Kitasatosporales > Streptomycetaceae > Kitasatospora > Kitasatospora sp. NPDC054795. The sequence goes on along the minus strand of NZ_JBSHAP010000258.1, from coordinate 3,989 downwards.
CAGGACCGTCCACCCCGGACAGGCCGGCACGGGGACGTCGGCCACCGCGGGCCGGCCGCCCAGCAGCCCGGTGATGTTCTCCCGGGAGCCGCGGTAGGCGAGATGGTCCGGTGAGCGGTCCCAGAGCGACCCGGTCGTGGCCTCGGCGTTCCGCTGATACGTGCTCATACGGGCTCTCCTTCGGTTGGACGACGTTGCGGGGACGGACCGACGGTGCCGGAACCCCGGTCTCGCGCGGGCCGGTTCCATTGTGGCGCCCGGGTTCCGGGCGACGGCCGGCGGGACGGCGGGCGGAGCACGCCCGAAGACGCCCGGCGGCCGGGCGGGTTCAGAAACGCAACCGTGGAGATGCGGGCCGTGACGCCGCCTCAGGACCATGGGGAGGACCGTCAATTGCGGGACGTGAGCCTGGGAGGGATCGTGCCGACGACCTTCGGATCGCTGCGCCGACTGGTACTGACACCGTCACTGGCCTCGGTGACCTTCGCCGGACGCGGCTTCCCGGTGACACCGACGGAGAGCACCGAACGGCTGGAGGCGGTGCCCCAGGCGGTGGTCTGCGGCTTCGAGTGGGGGATCGACGCCCGGAGCCAGTGGGAGGTCGAGCGCCGACTCGGCCTGGTCGAACCCGAACAGCGCGGATTCGCGTACGAGGGCGCCACCATGGCCTTCACCGTCCTGGACGCGATGGGCCGCGGCCACCGCACCCGTGACCTGCTGGCCGGGTCCGGGCAGCCGCACATCTTCCTGGCGTACATCGGCATCGGCTTCGCCATGGCGCGGCTGCCGAGGTCGCTGTGGCCCAAGGTGCTGCCGGACCTCACCGGGACGCCCTACCACCCGACGATGAGCTGGCTGGCCGTCGACGGCTACGGCTTCGACCTCGCCTACTTCCACACCCGGCGCTGGGTGGACGGGCAGCGCAGGCCCAAGCCGTACCCGTGGCAGGGCGCGCCCGAGTACTTCCAGCGGGCCGTCGACCAGGGCGTCGGACGGGCGCTGTGGTTCATCCACGGCGGATCGCCGGCGAACGTCGCGGCCGCGGTGCGCAGGTTCGGCGCGGACCGGCAGGGCGACCTGTGGAGCGGCGTGGGACTGGCCTCGACCTTCGCGGGCGGCGGCACGGCCGAGGGCCTGGCCGGGCTGCGCGACGCGGCGGGCCCGCACCGGGCGGAGCTCGCCCAGGGGTCGGTGTTCGCCTCCAAGGCCCGTGCGTACGCGGGTTTCGTGCCCGCGCACTCCGAGGTCGCCTCGACGGGCCTGACCGGCCTGTCGGTGGAGGCGGCGGCGAAGGTCGCCGACGCCTGCGCGGTGGACGACCGCACCCCGGGCGCCGCCGGCGGGCCGCCCCCGTACGAGCTCTGGCGGGCGAACGTGCGCGAGCACTTCCGCGAGACCGGGCCCTCGCCCCGGCCCGCGCCGGGGCCGGCGGCCTGAGTGCTTTCCCGACGAGCCCCGGGCCGGACCGGTGCGAAGTCATCCGCGGGGCGGACCGGCCGCCCCGCGGGAAACCCGAGAGGAGTATGGCGTGTCCAGTGCATGGCGGACGCTCCGACGTCGAGTTCTCACTCCGAGCACCTCTGAAACGCTATTGGAAACGCGTGGTTTCCACCGGAAGTCGCCGGCCGCCCAGGACCTCCTGGAGACGGTCGGCGCGCGGTTCCTGGAGGGCTACGCCCACGCCGTGGAGGCCCGGAACCCGGCGGAGGCGGAATACCCGCTGGAGGAAATCCCGGACCGGTTCCGCGGCTTCGCCTACGAGGGCGCCGGAATGGGCTTCGCCATGCTCGACGGGCTGCGGCTGTCCGGCCGCAACTCGGTGGCCCGCTGCCTCGCCGGCCGGGGCGCCGACCACGTCTACATGGTCTACGTCGGCATCGGCTGGGCGATGGCCCGGCTGCCGAGGTTCTGCTGGCCCGACATCGACAAGCTCGACCCGCTGCTGCGCTGGCTGGTGCTCGACGGATACGGCTTCCACCAGGCGTACTTCCGCACCGACCGGTACGTCCACCAGCAGTACCGGGACCCGGCCTTCCCCTGGCCGGCGCACGACTCCCCGTCGTACACCGGCCGCGCGATCGACCAGGGCATCGGCCGGGCCCTGTGGTTCGTCGGCGGCACCGACGCCGAGCTGGTCGCGACCATGATCGAGAAGTTCCCGGAGTCCCGGCGGTCCGACCTCTACGGCGGCGCCGGACTGGCCGCCACCTACGCCGGCGGCGTGGACGAGGCGGAGCTGTGCGCGTTCCGCGACCGGGCCGGCATCCACGGGCCGATGGTCGCCCAGGGCAGCGCGTTCGCGGCCGAGGCCCGGATCCGGGCCGGACTGCTGGTGCCGCACACGGAGCTGGCCACGCGGGTCTTCTGCGGCATGACGCCCGATCAGGCCGCCGCGGTCAGCCAGGAGGCGCGGCCGAGCGGGCCGGTGCCCGGCGCGCTGCCCGCGTACGAGGTGTGGCGCCAGGCCATCGCCGACCGCTTCGCCAACGTCGGGGGGTGCTGACCGTGGCCGCCACCCGTCGGGTGCCGCCGGGCCCGCCGCGCCGGGCCGCCCCCGTCCTGCTGCGCAGGCTGGTGGGGGACCGGCTCGAAATGATGCGCTCCGCCGCGGCGGAGTACGGCGACGCGGTCCGGATCTCCATGGGCCCCAAGACGCTCTACTTCTTCAACCACCCCGACCACGCCAAGCACGTGCTCGCGGACAACGCGGCCAACTACCACAAGGGGATCGGCCTGGCCCAGGCCCGGCGGGCCCTCGGCAACGGCCTGCTGACCAGCGAGGGGGAGCTCTGGCGCAAGCAGCGCCGGCAGATCCAGCCCGCCTTCCAGCACAAGCGGATCGTCCAACAGGCCGGTGCCGTCGCGGAGGAGGCGGCCAAGCTGGTCGGCCGGCTGCGGGCGCACGAGGGCGGCGCGCCGGTCGACCTGACCAAGGAGGTCACGGCCCTCACCCTCGGGGTGCTCGGCCGCACCCTGCTAGACGTCGACCTCAGCGCCTTCGAGGCGGTCGGCCACGACTTCGAGGCCGTGCAGGACCAGGCGATGTTCGACATGGTCACCATGGGCATGGTGCCCGGCTGGGTGCCGCTGTCCAAGCAGCTCCGCTTCCGGCAGGCCCGGCAGGACCTGCAGCGGGTGGTCGACCGGCTGGTGGCGGAGCGGGTCTCCCGCGACGCCGGGGAGATCGTGGGGGAGGACGCGCTGTCCCGCCTGATCGTCGCCACCCGGCAGGAGCCCGACCACAAGGTCGCCCGCCAGCGGATGCGCGACGAACTGGTCACCCTGCTGCTGGCCGGCCACGAGACCACGGCGAGCACCCTGGGCTGGACCTTCTACCTGGCCGACCGGCACCCCGAGGTGATGGACCGGCTGCACGCCGAGGCCGTCGAGGTGCTCGGCGACCGCCTGCCCGAGTTCGAGGACCTGCACCGCCTGCGGTACACCTCGATGGTGGTCGAGGAGGTCATGCGGCTCTACCCGCCGGTGTGGATCCTGCCGCGGCAGGCCCAGGCGGACGACGAGGTCGGCGGGTACCACGTCCCGGCCGGCTCCGACGTCCTGATCTGCCCGTACACCCTGCACCGCCACTCCCGGTTCTGGGACGACCCGGAGCAGTTCGACCCGGAGCGCTTCGACCGGGACCGGGCCACGGACCGGCCGCGCTACGCCTACATCCCGTTCGGGGCGGGTCCGCGCTTCTGCATCGGCAACCATCTCGGGCTGCTGGAGGCCACGTTCACGATCGCCATGGTCGCCCGGGACCTGCGGCTGAGGAAGGTGCCCGGGTACCGGGTGGTGGCCGAGCCGATGCTGTCGCTGCGGGTGCGCGGCGGCCTGCCGATGACGGTGCACTCCGCCGGCTGAGCGGCCGCGCCCGCGCCCTGCACGGCAGAGCCCCCGCGACGACGTCGCGGGGGCTCCGTGCGCGGGGCCCGCGCCGTCGCGCGGGCCCCGGTCGGCCCGGCCCGCTGCCGCGGCCCGGGCCGGAT
>NZ_JBSHAP010000257.1:0-4744 GCF_053611565.1 Kitasatospora sp. NPDC054795 | reverse complement strand
GGTCAGTACCCGGCGACCTCGTCCAGGCCGTGGCCGCGCAGCGGGACGAGGAAGCTGCGTTCGAACACCACCACGACCTCGCCGGTGGACTTCGTCCCGGTGGTGCGGCAGCGCACGATCCCCTGCCCGGCGCGGCTCTCGGAGAGCCGCTTGGCGAGGGTCTCCGTCTCCGCGTAGAGGGTGTCGCCGGCGAACACCGGGTGGGTCATCCGGATGTTCTCCCAGCCCAGGTTGGCGATGGTGCGCCCGCTCGTCGAGCGGGCGGTCATGCCGCCGACGATGCTGAGCGTCACCAGGCTGGAGACGATCGGCTTCCCCCAGGGGGTGTGCGCGCTGTAGGCGGCGTCGATGTGCAGCGGGGCGTCGTTCATGCTCAGCATGCTCATCAGCACGTTGTCGAGCTCGGTGACGGTCCGCCCGGGGCGGTGCTCCACCACCTCGCCGACCTCGAACTCCTCGTAGTAGCGCCCGACCACCTCGCGGTAGCGGCGCTCGCCGATCAGCCGGTAGCCGGCCGGTTCGGTCGCGTCCATCGCGGCTGCTCCCTGGTCCTAGAGGTCGGAGGTGAGTTCCTTGACGTGGCCGGCGAACTCGCGGATCAGCCGCTCGTCCATGTCGGCGCGCAGCATCAGCCGCAGCCCGGCCTCGCCCTTGGGGACGATCGGGAAGAACACCGCGGAGCTGTAGAAGCCGCGCTCGAAGAGCTGGGCGGACAGCTTGACCGCCCGCTCGGCCTCCCCGACGTCGACCCGGCGCACCGGCAGGCCGTTGCCCGCGAAGGTGGTCGGCAGCAGCTCGTCGAAGAGCTCGATGTTGCGGGCCAGCGCTCCCTGGAGGTCGGCCAGTTCGGGGGAGCGGTGGATGGCGGCGCTGGCCAGCGAGGCGCCGACCATCGGCAGCGGGATGTTCTGCGACCAGCCGATCGGGCCGGCGTGCCGGTGCAGGAACTCGAACTGCTCCCGGTTGCCGAGCATCGCGACGCCGCCGCTGGTGCCGAAGGCCTTGCCGAGGCTCGCGGTGATCACCGTCAGCGGGTTCATCTCCAGCCGGGAGCGGACGTAGCCCTCGCCGCGCTCGCCCGCGATGGACAGCGAGTGGGAGTCGTCGATGTAGAGGAACAGCCCGTAGCGGTCCTGGAGTTCGAGCAGCCCGTCGAGGGCCGCGGTGCCGCCCATCGAGTAGGCGCCGTCGGCGACGTAGGCGACCCGCGGGTACTTGCGGCAGATGTCCTCCAGGTAGTTCAGGTCGTTGTGCGGGCAGGTCAGCACCAGTGACTCGTCCGCGCAGACCGGCTTCATGTACGCCATGCAGAAGTGGCAGAAGCGGTCGAAGACCATCACCCGGGGGCCGCCGCCGCCCTGGCAGGTGCCGTCCAGGTGGCCGGAGGCGATCAGCGGCAGGATGCCCGCGGTGAGCGTGGTACAGGACGCCCCCGGCAGGATGTTCGCGCCGAACAGCTCGCCGAGCTCCTCCTCCAGCCGCACCAGCAGGTTGTGCCGGATCCGGGTGGTGGAGAGGACCAGCGAGGTGCTGCGGGACTCGGTCAGCGCGTCCACCGCGCCGGCCAGGACCGCGGGGTGGTTGTTCAGGCCCAGGTACGAGCAGGAGACCATGTTGGCGAACTCGTGGCCGGTCTCGCGGACGATCAGCCGGTTGTTGGACTCCGAGTCCGCGGTGATGCCGATCAGGCCGTTGGCGCCGGCCGCCTGCCAGACCGGGTCGGCGCTGGCCAGCATGGCCTCGGCGTTGCGGTACCGGCGCGGGCCGAGGATGGATTCTTCGGTCATCGTCACTTCTCCGTCGCGTGGTTCGGGGGGTCGGTGGGCTCGTGGCCCTGCGGTTGGTGCTGCGCGTGTTGCGCGCGGTGGGGGTGCTGCGTGTGGTGCGAACCGTCGGGCCGGGGCGGGTCGAACTGCTCGATCAGACGCTGCGAGGCCTCGAAGAACGGCATGCCGACCATCACCCCGTCCACCACGGTGACCGAACGGCCGTTCTCCAGACCGGCCGCGACCACCCGGCGGGCGCGCTCCAGCAGTTCCTCGCCCGGGCTGAACAGCTCGTTGATCAGAGCGAGTTGGCGCGGATGGACGGCGATCTTGCCGCTGAACCCGAAGTCCCGGGCGAGCCCGGCCTCCCGGCGCAGTCCGACGAGGTCGGAGACCTCGAAGAACGGTGCGTCCATCGCCTCCACCCCCGCGGCGCGGGCGCTGTTGACCACCCGGCCGCGGGCGTGGGCCAGGGCCTCCCAGGAGAGCCGGGCGCCGACCGCGAAGGCGTAGTCCGCCGAGCCGAAGACCAGCCCGCGCAGCCGGTGTCCGGCGGCCGCGATGGCGGGCGCGTGCTCGATGCCCAGCGGGGTCTCCACGACCGCCAGGAACTCCGTCTCCGGGCAGTCCGCGGCGAGCGCGCCGGCGGCGATCTCGATGTCCCGGGCGGACTCCGCCATCGGGATCAGCACCAGGTCCGGTTTGACGCGGTACCGGGCGATCGCGATCAGGTCGCGCAGCCCGTCCGGTCCGGACAGGGTGTTGATGCGCACCGCGCTGCGCGCGAGCTTGGCGGACGGGAGCGCGAAGAACTCCTCGGCCAGTCGACGGGCCTCCTCCTTTCGGGCGGGTGGGACCGAATCCTCCAGATCGACCATGGCGATGTCGGCCCCGGACTGATGGCTCTTGGTGTACCGCTCCACTGCCATCGCGGGTGTGGACAGGAGGGAACGGCAGTACCGCGTGAACTTCATGGATGTCTCCGAAGTCGCCGAAGGCTGCGGGGTCCGGTTCTATCCCACCGGCTTTGTTCGGCGCCGTACGGCTGGACATTGAACATCAACTCGGAACAACCGACCCGCGCGCACCATTGTTTGACGCCAACGGGTGCTGTGCATGATGAATAACCGGGGGATGGACACGAGGCGCACGCGGCGCGTGTGGCGCGTGGGCACGCGAGGTTTCAGGACACCGCATCAACGGAGAAGGGGGCCGTAGTGCCGCGTCGGGAAAGTCCGTTGGACCCCGGGGACGGGCCGCTGCTGCGCTTCGCGGGCGATCTTCGGGCCCTGCGGGAACGCGCCGGAAGTCCGCCGTACCGTCAACTCGCCCTGCGGGCCCATTGTTCGGCGGCCAGCCTGTCGGTGGCCGCGGGCGGCCGGCGGCTGCCCAGCCTCGCTGTCACCGTCGCCTATGTGCAGGCCTGCGGCGGGGACGTACGGGAGTGGCGGCACCGCTGGCAGCTGCTCGCCGCCGAACTGGCCGCCGACACCGCGGCCCGGCGGCGCTCCCAGGACGCCGGAAGCGCCCCCTACCCGGGTGCGGCCGCGTTCGAGGCGGCCGACGCCGAGCGCTTCTTCGGCCGCGAGGCGCTGCTGGACCGGCTGGCCGCCCTGCTGGCCGATCGGCGGCTGGTGATCCTCTCCGGGCCGTCCGGGGCGGGCAAGTCCTCGTTGGTCAGAGCCGGTCTGCTGGCCCGGCTCGGCGGGGCTCCGGGCGCCGGCGCGGTGGCCGGGCGCAGAACCGGGGCCGGGGGCGGAGCGGGTCGGCCCCCGGTCGACGGCGGTGTCCCGGTGGCGCTGCTGACTCCCGGCGAACGACCGATGGAGGCGTACGCGCTCGCGCTCGCCCGGCTCGGGCAGCGAGTCGGGGAGAGCACGCGGGGCGCCTCGGGGCCGACGGCCGGCGACCCGGTGCTGGTGGTGGACCAGGGCGAGCAGCTGCGCACCCGCTGCCGGGACGCCGCCGAGCGGGCGCGCTTCCTCGACGCGCTGGTGGCGACCGCCGCGGGCGCCGCGGGGCAGGCGCCGGACGGGCTGCCGGTGGCGGCGCCGGCCCGGTGCCGGGTGGTGCTGGTGCTCCGCTCGGACCAGTGCGGGCCGCTGTTCGCCGAGCACCCGGGGCTGGCCGAGGCCGGCCGGAACGCGGTGCTGTCGGTGGGGCGTCCGGCGCCGGACGAGCTGCGGCGGGCGATCACCGAGCCGGCCCTGCGGTCCGGCTGTACCGTCGAGGGCGCCCTGCAGGCCGTCCTCATCTCGACCGCCGCGCAGCAGCCGGGCGCGCTGCCGCTGGTGTCCACGGCACTGCTGGAGACCTGGCGGCGGCGCAGCGGCAACGCCCTCACCCTGGCCGGCTTCCAGGCGACCGGAGGTTTCGAGGGCGCGCTGGCCCGGACGGCGGAGTCGCTGTACAACGGGCTCGACCCGGCCGGCCAGACCCGGGCGCGGGCGGTGTTCCTGCGGCTCGGCGGGGAGTTGCTCGGTGCCGGGGAGGACGCGGCCGGCGGCGCGACGGCCCTGGGCGACGGACTGACGCCGGGCGGCGGGCTCTTATCGGGGGGAGACCTGGTGCCGGGGGGCGACGAGGGCACCCGCAAGCCGGTCCGGCGCGCCGAGTTCGACGATCCCGGCGTGCCCGAGGTGATGGAACGGCTGGTCCGGGCCCGGCTCGTGGTGGTGGACCGGGACACCGTCGAGCTGTCCCACCACGCGCTGCCGCAGGCCTGGCCCCGGCTGCGCGGGTGGCTGGCGGAGGGCCGCGAGGCGCTGGGCGAGCAGCGCAGGCTCTCGGCGGCCGCCCGGGGCTGGGAGGCCGCCGACCAGGACCCCGAACTGCTCTGCCGGGGTGTCCGGTTGGAGCAGCTCAAGCGGCAGGTGGCGGCCGGCGAGCTGGCCGCGGCCGGGGTCGAGCGGGCCTTCCTGGCGGCCTCCGCCCGGGCGGAGGCCGCCGGCCGGCGCCGGGCGCAGCGCCACAACCTG
>NZ_JBSHAP010000256.1:0-4856 GCF_053611565.1 Kitasatospora sp. NPDC054795 | reverse complement strand
TCAGATGCACGGCCGGGCCGGCTTCGCCCTGCTCCGACACCGCATCCTCCTCGCCTGAATCACAGACAGTTACCACCGATTACGGGACAGAGCCGTTCTTTGTACAGACCCGGCTGCCGTGCAACTGGTGCGAGAGGGGAGTTTGCAGGTCCTGAAGACATGGAGGATGGCACGGAAACGGCGTGGAAGAATACGCCGCGGAGGCCCATGGTGGTACCCCCGGGATACTGGGACCTTACAGAAAAGCAACGGGCCAGGGGGCACTTGATGGGTAGGCAGTTCGGAGGTTCTGGGGATAATTTGAGAAATCTCGTACCGCTTTGGGATTATGCCAATGCCCCTGCCATGTGGACGGTGGAAATGGATATTGCCGGGGCAATAAAGAAGGGTGGACAGAGAGTCGTGTACAAGGTTGAAATGGTTTATGCGGGGAAATCCTCTGCCCAGGCCCGTGGTAGTTCATCTCGAGGCTCACGGATCTCTCGGGCTTAATGTGGATTGCCTGGTGGTAAACGAGAGGAAGCGAAGTAGGAATGACAATGAGGCGATCTGCGGATCTTACAATCTAGGATACTGGGGATATGTCTGAATTTGACTTTCGCCATTTGATTGGTAGGGAGCCCAGGTCTAGAGGAGTTCCGCTTGAAGCCTGGCAGGAAATTGAAGCATGGGTCGGCAGAGGGCTGCCAGATGACTTCAAATGGTTCGTCGAACTTTACGGTGGCGGGCTTATTAGGGGACACCTGTTTGTGCCGCACCCGTGCGACGACGAGTCGCTTCTTGAATTCATGAAGAGTGGCCGTCGGGCGTTCGAGAAGATATTTCGATACTTTTTCGACGAGTTGGGTGGGGAAAGTTTCGACCCGGCGTCGGTGGTGCCCTGGGCCTATTCGAACTGGGACGGGGATCAATGTTTCTTTGTGCCGGCCGGGGGCTCCTCCTGGCGCATTCTTCTGGTGTTCCGTCAGCTGGCTAGTGTGCAGTTCTATGACGCGGGGTTCCTGGAGCTCGTAGCCGGGGTGATCGCCGGGACGGCGGTGCCCCCGGGATGGCCGAGCATGGAACCGGCATGGAGGCCGATTGACGACTCTCCGTCGACCTGATCCCTGGGGATCCCTGTTCTCGGTGGGGCCGAGGGATGGGAGATGGGTGTTCATCAGGGGGCGATGAGTCCATGGCGGGAGCAGGCGCCGGTCCTGTGGAGGACGGCGGCGACATGCTGCTGGTTTGTGTGCACGGGCAGGTGGAACAGTGCGGGTGATGCCCTTGGCATAGGGCAGCCGCAGCCTGTCCACCGCGAGCAGTCGGACTGGCAGCCCCACCTGTGACGGCACGCGCCGGAGGCCCCGTTCGGCCGGTCGGCTTCACCACAGGAGGGTGTGATGACCGGGCCGATCGACCGGCAGCCGTCGTACGTCATCGCCTGCAGCGGCGGGGCGGTGGGCGTTCGTCGGAGCCAACGTGGGCCGTGCCAGCGGTTCGGGCCTCGGAGGGATTGTCCGGTCGGGTCGGCTTCGTGACGCGCAGGGCCGCGCCGATGGGGGCGGCGATGCGTTCGGCCAGGCGCAGGTTGGGCAGATCGTAGCGGCCGCGGGCGCGTTCGCGCATGAACGCTGCGGAGCCCCAGCGGCCGCCGTCGAGGTCGAAGTTGATCCGCAGCTCGTCGCCGTAGCCGCAGGGGCGGATCAACTCACGGTAGCGGACGCTGCGTTCGGGGCGGCCGTTGGTGGCCCGGTCGACGGTCTGCGCCCGGTGGCCGGTGGTGCGCATCGCGGCGAAGGTGGTGGCGTCCCCGCCCTGGAGCTCCAGTTGCACGGCCTGCTCGAACTGGGCGAGGTCGAGGCCGTCTGCGATGGTGGAGGTGGAACCCGGTGACCGGGTCGTTGCCGTGCCAGCAGCCGCCGTCGAAGCCGAGCGGTTCCAGCAGCAGGGCGTGCAACTCGCGGAACAGCGCGGCCGCGGGTAGCTCGGAGGCGGCCAACTCGCCGATGGATCGCAGGACTTCCCGCTCAACGTCACGTCGTTTGGCCACGGATGGAATGCTAAGGACGTCGGGGTCCGGTGAACGGAGGAGGAAGGGCGGGTGCGAAGGGGTTCCGCCCCGGGGAGGGGGCGGGAGGGGGCCGGTACTGTGCCGCCGACTCGCTCAAGCACTGACCGGAGCATCCGACTTGAGCGCCGGTCCGTTACGGCTGCGCGCGCTCGCGCCACCAGGCGACCGTCGCCCGCAGCTGCTCCTCCAGCGGCGTGGCCCGCACCGCGAACGCGGCCTCGTACGCGGAGCAGTCCACCACGAACGGCCGGTCGAACTGGTAGCGCACCTCCCGCAGTTCGCGCAGCAGCGGGGAGACCAGCCCAGCCACGGCCAGCGCGGCCGCGGGCAGGCGGCGCACCGCGACCGGCCCGCCGCCGGCCTCGGCGGCCAGCCGCTCGACCATCGCGCGCACCGACAGGGGAGGGACGGTGGGCACGTGCCAGGCCCGGCCCCAGGCCCGCTCCTCGCCGGCGATCTCGGCCATCGCCCGGGCCACGTCCGGCAGGTAGGTCCAGCTGTGCGCGGTGTCCGGGTCGCCGAGGGTGGCGACCGGGCGGCCCTTCAGCAGACCGGGCATCACCCGCGCCGCCAGGTGGCCGCCGTCGGTGACGCCGGGGCCGAAGAAGTCCGAGGCCCGCACCTCCACCGCCCGGATCCGCCCGGCCTCGTGCAGCGCCCGCGCCCGCTCCCAGGCCGCCGCCCGCACCCGCCCCTTGGGGCCGGTCGCGGCGAGCGGCAGGTCCTCGGTCATCGGGCCGTCCACCGGCCCGTAGCCGTACAGGTTGCCGAGCATGACCAGCACCGCGCCGCTCTCCTCGGCCGCCGCGCACAGCGAGGCGGTCAGCGCCGGCCACAGCCGCGCCCACTGCGGCAGCGGCGGCGCCGCGCAGCCGTGGACGGCGGCGGCACCGCGGGCGGCCGGCGCCAGCCGCGCGGGGTCGCTCGCGTCCAGGGCGAGGTGTTCGACGCCGGGGACGGCCGGCCCGGCGGGGCGCCCGGTGCGGGTGACGACCCGGACCTCGTGGCCCCGTTCGGCCAGCAGGCGGGCGGTGGCGGCCCCGGCGGGCCCGTGTCCGACGACCAGGTGGAAGCTCATCCGCCATACCTTAGTGGCGGCCCCGGACGGCCAGGAGGCCCGCCGCGGCCCGGCGTCGGCGGGGAAAGCCGCGCAGGTCAGGGGTCGGTCGGGGAGGTCGAGGGCCAGTACTAATTCGGTATGCCGATCGTAAAAGTGGATCTATGCTGTGGGGCGTTCATGATCCCTTCACACGAAGCAGGTTTGCTCTCGATGAAGCTGCCCCGGGTGTCCGCCGTCGTCGCCGCCGCGGTCCTGGCCCCCGCCGTCCTCTTCCCCGCCACGGCCTCCGCCTCCGACGCCCCCAAGCCGACCGGCATCTCCGGCCCCGACACCGGCTCGGACTCCGTCAAGGACGCCACCCCCGAGGACGGCAACGGGCAGGAGCAGCGCGACCGCGCCGAGGTCAAGCGCATCCTCGCCGACCCCAAGAGCGGCCCCGGCGTGCGCGAGGCCGCCGAGAAGGCCCTCAAGGGCGGCGCCGCCGAACTGCGCCACTTCCTGGACGTCGAGCTCGACGACCAGCGCAAAATAGACGACCAGGTCAGGACCGCCCAGATCTACCACCTCGGTGGCCCGGCCGTGAAGGCCGCCGCCAAGGCCGCCCTCCGCGCCGGCGACGACGCCATCGCCGAGTTCCTGAAGACCGGCCAGTACATCGCCCGCGCCGAGGACGAGGACCGCGCCAAGGTCGAGGCCATCCTCGCCGACCCCACCACCGGCCCCGGCGTGCGCGAGGCCGCCGAGAAGGCCCTCAAGGGCGGCGCCGCCGAACTGCGCCACTTCCTGGACGTCGAGCTCGCCGAGAAGCAGCCGGCCGACAACCGGGTGCGCCTCACCCGCATCGCGGACGGCGCCGAGGGCGCCGGCCCCGCGCTGCGCCGCGCCGCCTCCAAGGCCCTGGACGGCACCTACCAGGACGTCCTGGACTTCCTGAAGACCGGCCAGTACACCGCCCGCGCCGAGGACGAGGACCGCGCCAAGGTCGAGGCCCTGCTCGCCGACCCGAAGAGCGGCCGCGGCGTGCGCGAGGGTGCCGAGAAGGCCCTCAAGGGCGGCGCCGCCGAGGTGCGCCACTTCCTGACCGCCGAACTGCCCCGGCTGCGCAGCGACGACAACCGGGTCAAGCTCTCCCAGCTGATGTCCGTCGGCGGCCCGGCGGTGCGCGAGGCGGCCGGCAAGGCGCTGGACGCCGGCACCGACGAGGCCGTCGAGGCCTTCCTCAACAGCGGCTTCGCCAAGGCCCAGTTCGAGGACGACCGGGTCGACATCCTGCGCGTCATCGCCGACAAGGAGAGCAGCCAGTACACCGTCGAGGCCGCCCAGAAGGCCATGGACGGCAACGCCGAGGCCGCGCGGCACTTCCTGACCGTCCAGCTGCCGCGCCTGCGCGCCGACGACAAGCGGGTGAAGCTCGCCCAGCTCATGGACGCCGGCGGCCCGGCGGTGCGCGCGGCGGCCAGCAAGGCGCTGGACGCCGGCACGATCGAGGCCGTCGAGGCCTTCCTCAAGGAGGGCTGGGCCAAGGCCCACGCCGAGGACGAGGCCGCAGCCGCGGCCGCGGCCGCCAAGCCCGGCACCGGCAGCGGTACGGGCACGGGCACCGACGGCGCCGGTCAGCAGCCGCAGACCGTCCGGCCCGCCGGCCTCACCGGGACCACCACCACCGGCACCGGTACCGGGACCACCACCCGTACGGGCACCGGCACCACCGGCACCGGCACCGGCACGCTCGCCGCCACCGGC
>NZ_JBSHAP010000255.1:0-4865 GCF_053611565.1 Kitasatospora sp. NPDC054795 | reverse complement strand
TGCGGCGCCCGCCCGACCTGCGGGCCGCCGCCCGGGTGGTCGTGGCGCGGGGGGCCGATCGGGCCGCGCCCGCCTGCCCCCGCCCGACCCTCCACAGCGGGGCGCCCCGGCCCCCGCGGCGGGGGCGCCCGGAAGGGAACCACCCATGACCACCGCGCACCGCGCGCACCCCGCGACCTCCGCGCACCCCGTGACGTCCGCGCACCCCGTGGCCTCTGCGGCTCCGCTCGACCGGACCGCCGAAGCCCTGCCCGCCCTGCCCACCCCGCTGCCCGCCCTGGTCGCCCGGCAGGCCGAGCAGCGGCCCGACGCGCTCGCCGTGACCGACGGCTCCACCGTCCTGACCTACCGCGAACTCGTCGACGCCGCAGGCCGGTTGGCCGCCGTCCTGGCCGACCGGGGGATCGGCCCCGGCAGCGCCGTCGCCCTGCTGTGCGCCCGCTCGACCCGATTCGTCGTCGCCCAGCTCGCCGTCTGGCGGGCCGGCGCACTGGTCGTCCCGATCGACCCGGCCTACCCGCGCCCGCGGATCGCCGAAATGATCGCCGACGCGGACGTCCGGCTCGTCCTCGGCGACAAGGGACTGCTCGCCGACGCCGGGCTCCCCGAGGACCGCGCCCTGGCGCTGACCGAGCGCGGCACCGAGGCCGCCGACGGCACGGCGCCCGACGCCGCCGACCCGGCCGCGCCCGCCCTGCTCTACTACACCTCCGGCTCCACCGGCCGCCCCAAGGGCGTCCTCGTCCCGCACAGCGCCGTCGCCGACCTGGCCACCGCCGAGGACTCGATCGGCCTCGGCCCCCGCGACCGGGTGCTCTTCCACTCCACCGTCTCCTTCGACGCCACCACCTTCGAACTGTGGGCGCCGCTCGCCCGGGGCGCCGCCGTGGCCGTCTCCCCGAGCGAGCGGCCCAGCGCCGAGGACCTGGTCCGCGACGTCGAGAGCTTCGGCGTCACCACCGCCTTCCTCACCACCGCGCTCTTCCACCACCTGGCCGCCCGGCGGTCCCGGGTCTTCGGCGTGCTGCGCACCCTGGTCGTCGGCGGCGAGGCACTCTCCTCCGAGTACGCGGGCGCCGTGCTGCAGGCCTTCCCGTGGCTCGAACTGATCAACGCGTACGGGCCGACCGAGGCCACCACCTTCACCACCCTGCACCGGATCACCCGGGCCGACTGCGCCGGCTCCGTCCCGATCGGCCGGGCGTTCGGCGGCGCCCGGGCGTACGTCCTGGACGAGCGGCTCGCGCCGGTGGCGGAGGGCGGCGTCGGCGAACTGTGGATCGCCGGCGACCGGCTGGCCCTCGGCTACCTCGACCGGCCGGAGCTGACCGCCGAGCGCTTCCGCGAACTGCCCGGCATCGGACGCGCCTACCGCAGCGGCGACCGCGTCGCCGAACGGCCGGACGGCTCCCTGGAGTACCACGGGCGCACCGACGACCAGGTCAAGGTGCGCGGCTTCCGGATCGAACCCGGCGAGGTGGAGCACGCGCTGCTCCAGCTGCCCGAGGTCGCCGAGGCGGCGGTCGTGGTCCGCCGCGCCGGGCAGGTCGACGCCGCGCTCACCGCCTGCCTGGTCCTCGCCGAGGGCTCCCGCCCCGCCGTCGAGGCACTGCGGGCCGCTCTGGCCGAGCGGCTGCCCGCCCACCTGGTGCCCACCGCCTGGACGGTGCTCGCCGCGCTGCCGCTGACCGGCAGCGGAAAGGTGGACCGGCGGGCACTGGCCGCCGACGAACCGGACGGGGCACAGCCGTCCGCCGCCGCCGAACTCGGCCCGATCGAACAGGTCGTCGCCGAGGCGTGGAGCCGCGCCCTGGAACGCCCGATCACCGACCCGTCCGCCGACTTCCTCGCCGAGGGCGGGCACTCGCTGCTCGCCATGTGGGTGGTGGACGACCTGCGCGAGGACCTCGGGGTCGAGCTGTCGCTCGCCGATTTCCTCGAGCACCCGACCGTCGCCGCCCAGGCCGAGCTGCTGGAGCGCGCCCTGCGGGCCGCCGACGACACCCCCGGAGCCGACCGATGACCACCGTCGACCAGAGCGACCTGCTGCGCCGCGCCCGCAACCGCCGCGCCGCCGCCCCCGTCACCTCCGCAGCGCAGACCGGCCCCGCCGAATCGACCGGCCCCGCCCCGCTCTCGCACGCCCAGCAGCGGATGTGGCTGATGGACCACCTCGGCCAGGGCGGCGCCCTCTACAACGTGCCGGTCGCCACCCGGCTGCGCGGCCCGCTCGACCGGGCGGCCCTCGCCACCGCGATCACTGGCCTGACCGAGCGGCACGCCGTCCTGCGCACCCGCTACCCGCGCCGGGGCGACGAGCCGTACCAGCAGATCGACCCGGTCGTCCCGGTGCCGCTGCCGGTCCTGGACGCCACCGGCCCGGAGCAGCTCGCCGCCGAGGCCGCCCGGCCGTTCGACCTCGCCACCGGCCCGGTGCTGCGGTCCCTGCTCCTGCGGCACGGCCCCGACGACCACACACTGCTGCTGATCATCCATCACATCGCGGTGGACGGCGGCACGTTGCGCTTCCTCACCGCGGACCTCGCCGAGCTGTACCGCGCGGCGCGCGACGGCGAGCCGAACCGGCTCCCGCCGCCGGCCCCCTCGTACGCCGACTACGCCCGCCAGGAACGCGCCCGCGAGGCCGAGCTGACGGCCGCCGCCGGCGTCCTCGCGGCCAGGCTGTCCGGCGCCCGGCCGCTGCCCCTGCTGCGGCCCGTCCCGCCCGGCGCCCGGGAGCGCCGCGCCGCGCTGCACGCCGTCCCGCTGGAGCCCGCCGTGGTGGAACAGCTGCGCGTCCTCGGCGCGCGGCACGGCGCCACGCTGTACACCGTCGTGCTGGCCGCCGCGTTCGCCGCGCTGGGCATCGCCTCCGGGCAGGACGACCTCGTCCTCGGCTGCGCCAGCGGCCACCGGGCGCGGCCCGAGTTCCGCCGGACCGTCGGGCTCGCGGTCAACACCCTCGCCGTGCGGGCGAATCCGTCCGGGGACCTGTCGTTCACCGAGCTGCTCGCTCCGGTCCGCACCGCCCTGCTCGACGCCCAGCAGCACCACGAGGTGCCCCTCGACCTGGTGGTCGAGCGGCTCGGCGCGGCCGCGCGCGGCGCTGACGGCACCCCACTGCTCTCGGTCAGCTGCGACCTCGTCCAGACCGTCGACCCGCTGGTGCTGCCGGGCCTCGACACCGAGAACGTCGAACTCGACCTGGGACTGGCCAAGTTCGGCCTCACCCTGCTGCTGGAGGACGGCCCGGAGCCGCGCTGCCTGCTGCAGCACGACCGGGACGCGCTGGACCCGGACACCGCCGCCCGGCTGCTCGGCGCCTTCGCCGAACTGCTCACCGCCGTGGCCGCCGACCCGGAACGGCGGCTGTCCGAACTGCCCGGAGAGCGGTTGACGGCCGCCGAACACCCGGTCGTGGAAGCCCTGTCGGCAGACCCGGCGGTGGTCGAGGCGGCCGTGGTCGAGAACCCGGACGGCCCGCCGCTCGCCTACGCGGTGGTCCGTGGGCCGGTCGCGCCGAGCGGCAGCGCCCTGCGGGCCGCCCTGCGCGGGCGCCTGCCGGCCGCCGAACTGCCGCTCGCGGTCTCCCTCGTGGACCGGCTGCCCCGCCACGCCGACGGCACCCCCGACCGCGACCGGCTGCCCGGCGCCACCGTTCTGCCCGGTGCCACCGCGGCGGCGGAGGGCCCGCCGGAGGCAGGCCCGCTGGACGTCGTACGGCAGGCGTTCGGCGAACTCCTCGGCACGACCCCGCCCGCCGACGGCGACTTCTTCGCCCTCGGCGGCCACTCCCTGGTCGCCGTCCAGCTCGCCGAACGCCTGCGCACCCGCACCGGGGTGCCGCTCACCGGCCTCGACATCCTGGAGCAACGCACCCCGCGCGCCCTCGCCGCCCTGCTCGCCACCCGCACGGACGAGCGCCGCGCGGCCCTCGCCCAGGCCGGTGCCCGTTCGCGGACCACCGGCGCCCGCACCGGCACCGTCCTGCTCACCGGTGCCACCGGCGGGGTCGGCGCGGCCGTGCTCCAGGAGCTGATGGCCCAGGGCCGGCCGGTCCGGGTCCTGGTCCGGCCGGAGTCCGCGCACCTGCCCGCGCTGAACGGTGCCGAGGTGGCGGAAGGCGACCTCGGCGACCTCGACAGCCTGCGCCGGGCCGTCGACGGCGTCGACGCCGTCATCCACTCCGCCTGCACCTTCACCGACCACGCCACCGACCTCGCCGCCATGCGCGCCCTGGTCGACGGCTGGCGGGGCGGCCCGTTCGTCTTCGTCAGCAGCATCG
Source organism: Kitasatospora sp. NPDC054795 (assembly GCF_053611565.1). Taxonomy (NCBI): domain Bacteria; kingdom Bacillati; phylum Actinomycetota; class Actinomycetes; order Kitasatosporales; family Streptomycetaceae; genus Kitasatospora; species Kitasatospora sp. NPDC054795. The sequence continues at coordinate 580 of NZ_JBSHAP010000255.1, read as the reverse complement.
ACGCGTACGGCCGCCCGGCCGGCACCGAGGTCCCCGAGGGCGGCCCCAGCAGCGCACCCGTCACCCCGTACGGGCAGGCCAAGCTGGACTGCGAGCGGATCCTCTTCGAGGCCGCCGCGACCGGCCGGGGCCCGGCCGTGGCCGTCCGCTCCCCGATCGTCTGGGGTCCGCACCACCGCCTGCGCGACCAGCTCCGCTGGGGCGCCACCGGCCCCCTCTTCCAGGCCGCACTGGCCGGCCGGCCGATCGGCCTGCCGGACGCCGAGGAGTGGCACGGCGCCTCCTGGGTGCACTCCGCCGCCCTGGCCCGCGCCCTCGGCGCCTGCCTCACCCCGGACCACCCCGCCGCCGGCCGGGTCGTCAACGCGGTGAGCGGACACGTCTCCTGGGCCGACTTCACCGCCGAACTGGTCCGCCTGCTCGGCTCCGACAGCCCGATCGCCGCCACCCCCGACGCCGACGGGGAACTCCGCCGCCCCTGGCACTACCGGGCGGACACCCTGGCCGGCCCGCTCGCCCCCGAGCCCGGCGAGGACTGGCGCAGCGTCCTGGAGGCCATGGTCCGCTGACCCCCCGGTCG